>NZ_MIIV01000510.1:0-20761 GCF_001743015.1 Shigella sp. FC1567 | reverse complement strand
GCTTATAATCTGGTGAGATATCAGATGATTAAAATGGCGGAACATCTGAAAGGTTACTGGCCGAATCAACTGAGTTTCTCAGAATCATGCGGAATGGTGATGAGAATGCTGATGACATTGCAGGGCGCTTCACCGGGACGTATACCGGAGCTGATGCGCGATCTTGCAAGTATGGGACAACTTGTGAAATTACCGACGAGAAGGGGAAGGGCCTTCCCGAGAGTGGTAAAGGAGAGGCCCTGGAAATACCCCACAGCCCCGAAAAGAGCCAGTCAGTTGCTTAACTGACTGGCATTACCCCGGCGTGGGTGCGTTTTTGGCGGGTGAGAACGGTAACTCCACCACTGGCGACGCCATTTATATGCGTGGTGCCGATACCTCTAACAGTATTTATATTGATGGCATTCGCGATATCGGCAGCGTCTCGCGCGACACCTTCAATACCGAGCAGGTCGAAGTGATTAAAGGGCCGTCCGGCACCGACTACGGGCACAGCGCACCGACGGGCTCGATCAATATGATCAGCAAACAGCCGCGCAATGATTCCGGCATTGACGCCTCCGCCAGTATTGGCAGCGCCTGGTTCCGCCGCGGCACGCTGGACGTCAATCAGGTCATTGGTGATACCACCGCGGTGCGCCTGAATGTAATGGGCGAAAAAACGCACGATGCCGGACGCGACAAAGTCAAAAATGAGCGTTACGGCGTCGCCCCTTCTGTCGCTTTTGGCCTTGGTACAGCGAATCGTTTGTATCTTAATTATCTGCATGTCACCCAGCACAACACGCCAGACGGCGGCATTCCGACCATCGGTTTGCCGGGCTATTCTGCCCCATCTGCGGGAACGGCGGCCCTGAATCATTCCGGAAAAGTTGATACTCATAACTTTTACGGCACGGATTCCGATTACGACGATTCGACCACCGACACCGCCACCATGCGTTTTGAGCACGACATCAACGATAACACCACCATTCGCAATACTACCCGTTGGTCGCGCGTAAAGCAGGATTACCTGATGACGGCGATTATGGGCGGGGCGTCGAATATTACTCAGCCCACCAGCGATGTGAATAGCTGGACCTGGTCACGCACGGCGAATACCAAAGATGTGAGTAATAAAATTCTCACCAACCAGACCAACCTGACCTCGACGTTCTATACCGGTTCTATCGGTCATGATGTCAGTACCGGCGTGGAATTTACCCGTGAAACGCAGACTAACTACGGCGTTAATCCGGTGACGTTACCCGCGGTAAATATTTATCATCCTGACAGCAGCATTCATCCCGGCGGCCTGACGCGCAACGGCGCAAACGCCAATGGTCAGACGGATACCTTCGCAATTTACGCCTTTGATACGCTGCAAATCACCCGTGATTTTGAGCTGAACGGCGGGATCCGTCTGGATAATTATCATACTGAATATGACAGTGCCACCGCCTGCGGCGGCAGCGGACGCGGTGCCATCACCTGCCCAGCTGGTGTGGCAAAAGGTTCTCCGGTCACCACCGTCGACACCGCCAAGTCGGGCAATCTGGTGAACTGGAAAGCCGGGGCGCTGTATCACCTGACGGAAAACGGTAATGTCTATATTAACTATGCCGTTTCCCAGCAGCCTCCGGGCGGCAACAACTTCGCCCTTGCGCAGTCTGGCAGCGGTAACAGTGCCAACCGCACAGATTTTAAACCGCAAAAAGCCAACACCAGCGAGATTGGCACCAAATGGCAGGTTCTGGATAAACGCCTGTTGCTCACCGCCGCACTGTTCCGTACTGATATCGAAAATGAAGTTGAGCAAAATGATGACGGAACTTACTCGCAATACGGTAAGAAACGTGTCGAAGGCTATGAGATATCCGTGGCCGGGAATATCACTCCCGCGTGGCAGGTGATTGGCGGCTATACCCAGCAAAAAGCAACCATCAAAAACGGCAAAGATGTTGCCCAGGATGGTTCCTCATCGCTGCCGTATACCCCGGAGCACGCCTTCACCTTATGGAGCCAGTATCAGGCAACCGATGATATCTCTGTTGGCGCGGGCGCACGCTATATCGGCAGTATGCATAAAGGTTCAGACGGCGCGGTGGGAACGCCAGCGTTTACCGAAGGTTACTGGGTCGCCGATGCCAAACTGGGGTATCGGGTTAATCGCAATCTCGACTTCCAGCTAAACGTTTACAACCTGTTTGATACCGATTACGTCGCCTCAATCAACAAGAGCGGCTACCGTTATCACCCGGGCAAGCCAAGAACCTTCTTGCTCACAGCCAATATGCATTTCTGATTCAGATGTGGGGCGCAGGCCCCACTTTTTGGAGAAATTGTATGATGTACCACATTCCCGGCGTGTTATCGCCACAGGACGTCGCTCGTTTTCGCGAACAACTGGAACAAGCCGAATGGGTGGATGGACGCGTCACCACCGGCGCACAAGGTGCGCAAGTTAAGAACAATCAACAGGTAGACACCCGCAGCACGTTATACGCCGCCCTGCAAAATGAGGTGCTGAACGCGGTTAACCAACATGCTTTATTCTTTGCCGCGGCCTTGCCGCGTACCCTTTCCACGCCGCTGTTTAATCGCTATCAGAACAATGAAACCTATGGTTTCATGTGGATGGCGCAGTACGCAGCCATCCACAAAACGGCTGGATGCGCACTGACCTTTCTGCCACGCTGTTTTTAAGCGATCCACAAAGCTACGACGGCGGCGAACTGGTCGTTAATGACACCTTCGGACAACATCGGGTAAAACTCCCGGCAGGTGATCTCGTGTTGTATCCCTCCAGCAGCCTGCATTGCGTGACACCCGTAACCCGCGGCGTACGAGTGGCATCATTTATGTGGATCCAGTCGATGATCCGCGATGATAAAAAGCGCGCCATGCTGTTTGAACTAGACAAAAATATTCAGTCGCTGAAAAGCCGCTATGGTGAAAATGAAGAGATCCTGTCGCTGCTCAATCTTTATCATAATCTGCTGCGGGAATGGTCGGAGATCTGACGCTTGAACTGCCCAGGTTCGTCCCTATATTAGCTACACTTAACTGTACAAGCATTGATATGGGGAGGACGATATGGCATCCGGTTGGGCTAACGATGACGCCGTCAACGAACAGATCAACAGTACAATTGAAGATGCGATTGCCCGCGCTCGGGGTGAAATTCCGCGTGGCTAAAGCCTGTATGAATGTGAAGAGTGCGGTGCCCCCATCCCGCAAGCCCGTCGGGAAGCCATTCCTGGCGTGCGCTTATGTATTCATTGTCAGCAGGAGAAAGATTTACAAAAACCAGCGTATACAGGATATAATCGCAGAGGTTCGAAAGACAGCCAGTTACGTTAACTACAACTGGCGAGATGCATAGCGAGTATAATTTGTATTTTGCGTGGCATTCCGTGCCTTTAACGCTGCTGTGACTGCCACGCGGCATAAAACAAGTCCATAAGTACAACAAATAAATGGTTTATCAGTATGTTAGATGTCAATCAATTTATTTGAACAAGGCGGTCAATTCTCTTCGATTTTATCTCTCGAAAAAAAACGTGATACTCATCACATCGACGAAACAACGTCACTTATACAAAAATCACCTGCGAGAGATTAATTATGAAAACTATCAATACTGTTGTTGCTGCTATGGCTCTTTCAACTCTATCATTTGGCGTGTTCGCGGCGGAACCGGTAACGGCATCCCAGGCACAGAACATGAATAAAATCGGCGTGGTTTCTGCCGATGGCGCATCCACCCTCGATGCCCTGGAAGCGAAACTGACTGAGAAAGCCGCGGCAGCCGGTGCCAGTGGATACAGCATCACTTCTGCCACCAACAACAATAAATTAAGCGGTACTGCGGTAATTTATAAGTAATTCGTAGGACGGATAAGGCGTTTACGCCGCATCCGGCAACAGATGCCTGATGCGACGCTACCGCGTCTTATCAGGCCTACAAAATCCGAACCGTTGGACGGATCAGGCGGTTACGCTACGTCCAGCACAAGTATTTCCCTGTCTGTTTGCCGACAGACGCATATGCTCTAACCCTCATTGATCCTATATTACCCTTGTTTGCCCGTCCGTTACTGGACGGGCTTTTTTTAGCTGGCTAACTGCTGACAGAAAGCCTGCAACGTCTCTTCCGACATACCAATCTGCCGCGCCGCATCACAAATGGCCTGCCAGCTTCCCGCATCCAATGGAATCCCCTGCTCCTGCCGTTCGCGACGCGTGTTCACTTCCCACTCGCCCGGTAGCAAAATCGGCTTATCGTCATCATGCGGCGAGGCTTTCACCCACTCGGCAAAGGCTTCAGTCTGCGCGCTACAATCCGGCGCGCCGAACAGTTCCGGGTTGATGATGATAGTGGTCATGCAGTTAAGAATGGCATCGGGACTGGTTTGTAACGTTTCCTGATGCGTCGTTTTACCGCCAGAAAGCGCCCCGCCAAGAATTTCACACATCGCTGCAAGGGCGTAGCCTTTATGTTCGGCAAAGGTCAACAGCGACCCCAACGGCGACTCCTGCATTACCGCCGGATTGGTCGTCGGCACGCCGTTAACGTCAATCAGGCAACCTGGCGGCACGGGGACGCCTTTATGCCAGGCGACGCGAGTTTTACCAAATGCGATGGCGCTGGTGGCGTAATCAAGCAACAGCGGGAAATTATCTTTACGAGGGAAAACCACACAGAACGGATTGGTGCCAAAGCGGCTGTCGCGACCGTGGAACGGTGCGACCATTGGAATACCGACCACGCTAACAAAGTGGATAGAGACAAACCCCGCCGCTGCACACTGCTCCGCCCAGTAACCGATACGGCCGATATGATGCGAGTTATGTAGCGCCACGGCAGCAATACCGTGCTGATGCGCTTTCTCAATCCCCAGCGCCATCGCTTCGTGTGCCGCGACCTGACCGAATGCGCGATCGCCATCGAGCGTGACTGCCGCCCCCGCCTCTTTAACGATTTTGGCATGATGGTTAATTTGCAGATGCCCCTGACTCCAGGAACGCACATAGCTTGGGATCATGCCAATACCATGAGAATCATGCCCTGCCAGGTTTGCCGCGATTAAATGATCGGCCACTAATTTCGCTTCTTGTTCCTCGCTACCCATCTGACGAAATACAGCCTGAATAAAACTGTGCAGCGTCTGAGCATCAAAGCGATGACCACTTTCCATGGTTAACTCCTGTTTATGTTATGTGTTTGTTGTTTTTTTATGCTGCACGCCGGGCGCGGGAAGGTCAATAAAGATGCAGGAATTTCATATTGCGGTGGGGTAAAAGCCGGATGACATGGCTCATCCGGCTGAGAAAAGAATTAAAATGCCTGATTAACGCGCGCCAGGCCGTCGCTGATAGTTGCCGCTTCACCCGTAGCCTCCAGGCAGCAAGCCATCTGGATTTTCAGCGATTCGGGAATCGGTTCGCTGCCAGCAAGGCAACGCTCAATCCACTGCGCCGTGGTTTCTGGGTCTTTTGCTTGTGGCAGTAACTCGCTACCAGCAGTGTCCTGTTTTTCATACAGCACCCGCATCCCTTCACGGTCAATGAGATTGATCTGCGGGCAGCGCTGCGGATTAGCATACACTTCGCCTTCAGTACCATGCATTAGTAGCGCCCGCCCGCCGATATCGCTAAAGAACTTCGCGACTCGCCCGATGTATTCCGGATGCGAAACGCTGGAAAGACGCAGCGCCTCACCTTCGGCAAATGGCGTCGCCAGTTTCGCCAGGGTATGTGCACTGTTACGCACGCCCATCCGCCAGCGCATCGCCAGTTGTTTTTCCAGCGGCGGGCAAAACGCGCCGACAGGCATAAACACCGGTTGATGTTCGTCGAGCTTCGCCTGCGCCTGCCCGCCGTGCAACGTTGGTGTAATACCCATCAGTTCGAAAATGGTTTCTGTCAGCACGCGAGTTGGATCTTCGCTAACCCCGTGAACCACCACAGGAAAACCGAGTTTGTGCAGGAGAATAGCCAACAACGGCGTCAGGTTGGCCTGTTTACGCGCGCCGTTGTAACTGGGGATGACAATCGGCATCGGCTTGCCTGCAGGCGGCGTCAGCTTGATGGTGTGATTTTGCATGGCTTCGTAAAAGCCGAGCATCTCTGCTTCCCCTTCCCCTTTGATACGTAGCGCAATCAATACGCCGCCCAACTCAAGGTCAGGGACTTCACCATTGAGCATATGGGCATACAGACCGCGCGCAGTATCCCGGTCTAAATCGCGCGCGTGGTTTTTCCCGCGCCCGATCTCTTTAATGATTTTGCGATAGTCCATTTACGACTCCTTACCTGACTCACATCATTAACGCCGCCGACGGCGTGGGGATTTCGTTTTTTCTTTCTTTTTAACTATACCTTCAGGGACTTCCGGTTGCTCTATCGGAAATACCGGTAATGCATCCAGTAGTCGCTTGCCATAATTTTTGGTCAGCAAGCGTTTGTCGTAGATAACCACTTCGCCCCAGCAACCGTGGCTTCGAATCAGTCGCCCAACCTGCTGAATCAGGTTAAACGAGGCGCTCGGCAGGCTTTGCACCTCAAACGGATAGCGGTTGAGGCTTTTCAGCCATTCCCCTTCGGTGATCACCACCGGGCTGTCGATGGGCGGAAAAGCGATTTTGTGGATATGCACCTGGCTGAGCAGATCACCTTTCAAATCAAGCCCTTCGGCAAATGACTGTAAGCCCACCAGCACACTACGCTCACCGTTGGCAACGCGTTTGCGGTGCAGTTCAACTAAGCGATAACGCGGCTGATCGCCCTGCACCAGCAGCATCAGGCGTAAATCCGTCACATAGTCGAGAAAGCGCTGCATCGCCCGTCCGCTGGCAAACAGTACCAACATACCGAGATGTTTTTTGCTCTCCACCTGCTCACGGAAAAAGGCCGCCATTTCGGCAATATGCTGCTCTTCGTTGTCGATGGAAGGCTCAAAGCGCATCCGGGGAATAACAATTTTGCCCTGTTCGCAGTGGTTAAAGGGGGAATCCAGCGCCACAAAACGGTCGCCCGCTTTCTCTTTCAGCCCGCTCATCTCCTGCAAACGCGAAAAACTGTTCAGCGAACGCAAGGTTGCGGAGGTGACAATAATGTGCGGAATACTGCGCCACAGCAGCCTTTCCAGCTGATCGCTGACACGTATTCCCACGCAGTGAAACCAGAGATGCAGCTGCCCTTCGCGCTCTTCCCGCGTCGCCCATTTGGTCACCGGCGCACCGGAAGATTGCGCCAGAGACGCCAGCCGCCAGAGTTTGCTTTGCGCCTCGAACATCCCCAACGCGCGGTTCATCTGCAAAATCAACCGATGCAGACGCACAATATCGTGGCTGCCGGTTTTCTCACTTAAATCGTTAAGAAATAACTCCGCCAGACCACGCAGCATCTCGGTGAGTTTTGCCAGCCGCTGGCAGATCTCCAGCACTTCATCAGGCAGTTCGCCCATCGCAAAACGGTGCTCTACCTCCTGCCCGGCAGGCATGTAGAGATTGAGAATGTTGTTTAACGAGGCGATAAGCTCATACAACTCTTCACAATGCGCATTCAAACGTTCAGGGATCGCCAGCGGTGGGATGGTCTTCGGGCGAAACTGCTCCATGCAGGTAGCGACCAGTTTCGTGAACAAGTCCAGCTGTAGTCGATACCAGGGCGCGGTGATTTCAGCGCTCATCTCCAGCGCATCCCGGGCCACATCTGGCAGGTGATGACCTTCGTCCAGCACCAGCAGCAGATTTTTCGGGTCAGGCAGTACGGCTTCGCTTTCCATCGCCGCCATCACCAGCGCATGGTTTGCCACCACCACTTCCGCTTCCTGAATCTCCCGACGAGCAACAAAAAACGGGCATTCACGATAGTAGTAACAGTTACGGTTAAGGCAGCTGGCTTTGTCGGTACTCAAACGACGCCAGAGATCATCATCTATAGCGATATCCGTATGATCGCGCAGACCATCCCATTTATAAGTGTCGAGATCGCCCTTCAGCTTCGCACAACGTTTTTGCTCTTCCTGATTATTTGGCGTCAGTTCGTCGTCAAGAAACGCCAGCAGATCCTGTTGCGTGGGTTCAGTGCTGGCGAGCGCCGTCAGATTACGCGGACAAACGTAGCGCCCACGCCCGAAAGCGGCAGTGAATTTAAGATCGGGAATGATCTTTTTCAGCAGCGGTAAATCTTTGCTGTAAATCTGATCCTGCAACGCCACGTTGGCGGTACTCACCACCAGCGTTTTTTGCTCTTCGCGGGCAATGGCGATGCCGGGGATCAAATAGGAGAGCGTTTTCCCAACGCCGGTGGGGGCTTCAATCGCCAGATGCCGCCCTTCTTCTCCGGCCAGCGTTTTGGCGACGTCCGCAATCATCTGCCGCTGCGGCGCACGGGGAATAAAGTCGGGGATCTGTTCCTGAAGCGCCTTATACCAAGCGGCAATTTGCGCTTTAAGCGCGGCGGTTAATGCCATGAGAAAACCTGAAATACTGTATAAACAGCCAATATTGTGGCATTTTTCGGTTTTCAGGGGTAATGGTTTTTCTGTTTCTGGAAAGCGGCTCGCAATAACCACCAACATAATGCGGTTTAATGCCCGTTCGAGCACAAAGGATCCAACACGTCATGCAAGACACCATCATAAATTTCTACAGCACCAGCGATGACTACGGTGATTTTTCTAACTTTGCCGCCTGGCCCATCAAGGTTGACGGGAAAACCTGGCCCACCTCCGAACACTATTTTCAGGCACAAAAATTCCTTGATGAAAAATACCGCGAAGAGATCCGTCGGGTTTCTTCCCCCATGGTCGCCGCTCGCATGGGGCGTAATCGTTCCAAGCCACTTCGTAAAAACTGGGAGTCGGTTAAAGAACAGGTGATGCGTAAAGCACTTCGTGCTAAATTCGAACAGCATGCAGAACTGCGTGCGCTCTTGCTGGCAACCGCGCCCGCAAAACTGGTTGAGCATACGGAAAACGATGCTTACTGGGGAGACGGTGGTAATGGTAAGGGCAAGAATCGACTGGGCTACCTTTTAATGGAGTTGCGCGAACAATTGGCTATAGAGAAGTAACGTCTCGGTGGCTTATGGGCGGTAAAACAGATAAATTTTTTCCCGTGTTCTCAAATTGCTGACAAGTGCTTGTTGTGAAATGCCGGATGCGGCGTAAACGCCTTATCCGGCCTACAAAAGCATGCAAATTCAATATATTGCAGAGTTAACGTAGGCCTGATAAGCGTAGCGCATCAGGCAGTTTTGCGTTTGTTCATCAGCCTGATGCCGGGCATAGCCCGGCATAAAAGATTACTGCGCAGCGGCAGGTTTACGCGGACGGCGGCGACGTTGTTGTTCGCCTGCCGGTTTGGCATCGCCGAGGCGGCGAGACGGTTTTTCTGCAGGTTTCGCGCTTGCAGATTTTGCGCCACCTTCCCCACGGCGTGGTTGCTGTTGACCGCGACCACCACCTTGCCCACGACCGCCGCCGCCACGTTGCTGGCGACCGTTCTGGATCGGTTCGGCTTTGATTGACGGGTCCGGCTCATAGCCCGGAATCGCAATGCGCGGGATCTCTTTTTTCAGCAGTTTTTCGATATCACGCAGCAGTTTGTGTTCATCAACACACACCAGCGACAACGCTTCACCGGTAGCAGCCGCACGACCGGTACGCCCGATACGGTGGACATAATCTTCCGGTACGTTTGGCAGTTCATAGTTGACGACGTGCGGCAACTCTTCGATATCCAGACCGCGCGCAGCGATATCGGTCGCCACCAGTACGCGAATGTCACTCGATTTAAAATCAGCCAGCGCACGGGTACGCGCACCTTGCGATTTATTCCCGTGGATCGCCGCACTACGGATGCCATCTTTATTGAGCTGCTCAGCCAGATGGTTAGCGCCGTGTTTGGTACGGGTAAACACCAGCACCTGCTGCCAGTTCCCTTTACCAATCATGTGCGACAGCAATTCGCGTTTGCGTTTCTTATCGACAAAGTGAACGTGCTGGGTCACCTGATCAGACGCGGTATTGCGGCGTGCCACTTCGATTTCCAGCGGGTTGTGCAACAGTTTTTCCGCCAGGGCTTTAATATCGTCAGAGAAGGTCGCAGAGAACAGCAGGTTCTGGCGTTTCGCTGGCAGTTTTGTTAACACGCGACGGATATCGTGGATAAAGCCCATGTCGAGCATGCGGTCAGCTTCATCGAGGACGAGGATTTCAACCTGATCCAGCTTCACTGCATTTTGATGTTCCAGGTCCAGCAAACGTCCCGGTGTTGCCACCAGAACATCAACGCCGCCGCGCAGCTTCATCATTTGCGGGTTAATGCTGACACCGCCAAACACCACCAGCGAACGAATGTTCAAATATTTGCTGTAATCACGGACGTTTTCGCCAATCTGCGCAGCCAGTTCACGGGTCGGGGTAAGAATGAGCGCACGTACCGGACGACGCCCTTTGGCGTGCGGCTGGCGAGTGATCAGGTGTTGCAACAGCGGCAGCGTAAAGCCCGCTGTTTTACCGGTACCGGTCTGGGCGCTAGCCATCAGGTCGCGGCCTTCCAGCACCGCAGGGATCGCCTGCTGCTGAATAGGGGTGGGTTCACGGTAACCCTGCTCGGCAACGGCGCGCAGGATATCAGGGCTTAAACCCAAAGAATCGAAAGACATAACTACTCCGAACCGCCCCGACCGTTACCGGTGTAGTTTTCAGGGAGATACTGAAAAGGAAAATGACAAAAACCACAATGTCATGAGGGAGCGGAGTGTAGCAGTTTTTGTGACGCAGCGCATAAATTATCCCTGTGACTGGCGTTGCTAAAATTCTTAGCCATACTGGACAACTCCCCTATGGAGTCATAATCTTAATCAATCATTTGATTAAGAATGGACTGTGCGATGAATAATCCTGCCATGACAATCAAGGGTGAACAGGCGAAAAAACAGCTGATTGCTGCCGCACTGGCGCAGTTTGGTGAATATGGAATGAACACCACCACTCGCGAGATAGCCGCCCAGGCCGGGCAGAATATCGCTGCCATCACCTACTACTTCGGTTCGAAAGAAGATTTGTACCTCGCCTGCGCCCAGTGGATTGCCGATTTTATTGGCGAGCAGTTCCGTCCGCATGCCGAGGAAGCCGAACGCTTGTTCGCGCAACCACAGCCTGATCGGGCTGCCATCCGTGAACTGATCCTTCGCGCCTGCAGGAACATGATTAAGCTGCTCACCCAGGATGACACCGTCAACCTCAGCAAGTTTATCTCCCGTGAGCAGCTCTCTCCCACGGCAGCCTACCACCTGGTGCACGAACAGGTGATTAGTCCGCTACACAGCCACCTGACACGCCTGATTGCCGCCTGGACCGGCTGCGACGCCAATGACACCCGCATGATCCTTCATACCCATGCGTTGATTGGTGAGATTCTGGCGTTCCGTCTTGGCAAAGAAACAATTCTGTTACGTACCGGCTGGACCGCGTTCGATGAAGAAAAGACCGAACTGATCAACCAGACGGTGACCTGTCATATCGACCTGATTTTGCAAGGATTATCGCAAAGGAGTTTGTAGTGATGAAAAAACCTGTCGTGATCGGACTGGCGGTAGTGGTACTTGCCGCCGTGGTTGCCGGAGGCTACTGGTGGTATCAAAGCCGCCAGGATAACGGCCTGAAGCTGTATGGCAACGTGGATATTCGTACGGTGAATCTTAGTTTCCGTGTTGGGGGGCGCGTTGAATCGCTGGCGGTGGACGAAGGTGATGCGATCAAAGCGGGCCAGGTGCTGGGCGAACTGGATCACAAGCCGTATGAGATTGCCCTGATGCAGGTGAAAGCGGGCGTCTCGGTGGCACAGGCGCAGTATGACCTGATGCTTGCCGGGTATCGCGATGAAGAAATCGCTCAGGCCGCCGCAGCGGTGAAACAGGCGCAAGCCGCCTATGACTATGCGCAGAACTTCTATAACCGCCAGCAAGGACTGTGGAAAAGCCGCACCATTTCGGCAAATGACCTGGAAAATGCCCGCTCCTCGCGCGACCAGGCACAGGCAACGCTGAAATCAGCACAGGATAAATTGCGTCAGTACCGTTCCGGTAACCGTGAACAGGACATCGCTCAGGCGAAAGCCAGCCTCGAACAGGCGCAGGCGCAACTGGCGCAGGCGGAGCTGAATTTACAGGACTCAACGTTGATAGCACCGTCTGATGGCACACTGTTAACGCGCGCGGTGGAGCCAGGCACGGTTCTCAATGAAGGTGGCACGGTGTTTACCGTTTCACTAACGCGTCCGGTGTGGGTGCGCGCTTATGTTGATGAACGGAATCTTGACCAGGCCCAGCCGGGGCGCAAAGTGCTGCTTTATACCGATGGTCGCCCGGACAAGCCGTATCACGGGCAGATTGGTTTCGTTTCGCCGACTGCTGAATTTACCCCGAAAACCGTCGAAACACCGGATCTGCGTACCGACCTCGTCTATCGCCTGCGTATTGTGGTGACCGACGCCGATGATGCGTTACGCCAGGGAATGCCGGTGACGGTGCAATTCGGTAACGAGGCAGGACATGAATGATGCCGTTATCACGCTGAACGGCCTGGAAAAACGCTTTCCGGGCATGGGCAAGCCCGCCGTCGCGCCGCTCGATTGTACCATTCACGCCGGTTATGTGACGGGGCTGGTGGGGCCGGATGGTGCAGGTAAAACCACGCTAATGCGGATGCTGGCGGGATTACTGAAACCCGACAGCGGCAATGCCACGATGATTGGCTTTGATCCAATCAAAAACGACGGCGCGCTGCACGCCGTGCTCGGCTATATGCCGCAGAAATTTGGTCTGTATGAAGATCTCACGGTGATGGAGAACCTCAATCTGTACGCGGATTTGCGCAGCGTCACCGGCGAGGCACGTAAGCAAACTTTTGCTCGCCTGCTGGAGTTTACGTCTCTTGGGCCGTTTACCGGACGCCTGGCGGGCAAGCTCTCCGGTGGGATGAAACAAAAACTCGGTCTGGCCTGTACCCTGGTGGGCGAACCGAAAGTGTTGCTGCTCGATGAACCCGGCGTCGGCGTTGACCCTATCTCACGGCGCGAACTGTGGCAGATGGTGCATGAGCTGGCAAGCGAAGGGATGTTAATCCTCTGGAGTACCTCGTATCTCGACGAAGCCGAGCAGTGCCGTGACGTGTTACTGATGAATGAAGGCGAGTTGCTGTATCAGGGAGAACCAAAAGCCCTGACACAAACCATGGCCGGACGCAGCTTTCTGATGACCAGTCCACACGAGGGCAACCGCAAACTGTTGCAACGCGCCTTGAAACTGCCACAGGTCAGCGACGGCATGATTCAGGGGAAATCGGTACGTCTGATCCTCAAAAAAGAGGCCACACCAGACGATATTCGCCATGCCGACGGGATGCCGGAAATCAACATCAACGAAACTACGCCGCGTTTTGAAGATGCATTTATTGATTTGCTGGGTGGTGCCGGAACCTCAGAATCGCCGCTGGGTGCAATATTGCATACGGTAGAAGGCACACCCGGCGAGACGGTGATCGAAGCGAAAGAACTGACCAAGAAATTTGGTGATTTTGCCGCCACCGATCACGTCAACTTTGCCGTTAAACGTGGGGAGATTTTTGGTTTGCTGGGGCCAAACGGCGCGGGTAAATCGACCACCTTTAAGATGATGTGCGGTTTGCTGGTGCCGACTTCCGGCCAGGCGCTGGTGCTGGGGATGGATCTGAAAGAGAGTTCCGGTAAAGCGCGCCAGCATCTCGGCTATATGGCGCAAAAATTTTCGCTCTACGGCAACCTGACGGTCGAACAGAATTTACGCTTTTTCTCTGGTGTGTATGGCTTACGCGGTCGGGCGCAGAACGAAAAAATCTCCCGTATGAGCGAGGCATTTGGCCTGAAAAGTATCGCCTCCCACGCGACCGATGAACTGCCATTAGGTTTTAAACAGCGGCTGGCGCTGGCCTGTTCGCTGATGCATGAACCGGACATTCTGTTTCTCGACGAACCAACGTCCGGCGTTGATCCCCTCACCCGCCGCGAATTTTGGCTGCATATCAACAGCATGGTAGAGAAAGGCGTCACGGTGATGGTCACCACTCACTTTATGGATGAAGCAGAATATTGCGACCGCATCGGCCTGGTGTACCGTGGGAAATTAATTGCCAGCGGCACGCCGGATGATTTGAAAGCGCAGTCGGCCAACGACGAGCAACCCGATCCCACCATGGAGCAAGCCTTTATTCAGTTGATCCACGACTGGGATAAGGAGCATAGCAATGAGTAACCCGATCCTGTCCTGGCGTCGCGTACGGGCGCTGTGCGTTAAAGAGACGCGGCAGATCGTTCGCGATCCGAGTAGCTGGCTGATTGCGGTAGTGATCCCGCTGCTACTGCTGTTTATTTTTGGTTACGGCATTAACCTCGACTCCAGCAAGCTGCGGGTCGGGATTTTACTGGAACAGCGTAGCGAAGCGGCGCTGGATTTCACCCACACCATGACCGGTTCGCCCTACATCGACGCCACCATCAGCGATAACCGTCAGGAACTGATCGCCAAAATGCAGGCGGGGAAAATTCGCGGTCTGGTGGTTATTCCGGTGGATTTTGCGGAACAGATGGAGCGCGCCAACGCCACCGCACCGATTCAGGTGATCACCGACGGCAGTGAGCCGAATACCGCTAACTTTGTACAGGGGTATGTCGAAGGGATCTGGCAGATCTGGCAAATGCAGCGAGCGGAGGACAACGGGCAGACTTTTGAACCGCTTATTGATGTACAAACCCGCTACTGGTTTAACCCGGCGGCGATTAGCCAGCACTTCATTATCCCCGGTGCGGTGACCATTATCATGACGGTCATCGGCGCGATTCTCACCTCGCTGGTGGTGGCGCGAGAATGGGAACGCGGCACCATGGAGGCTCTGCTCTCTACGGAGATTACCCGCACGGAACTGCTGCTGTGTAAGCTGATCCCTTATTACTTTCTCGGGATGCTGGCGATGTTGCTGTGTATGCTGGTGTCAGTGTTTATTCTCGGCGTGCCGTATCGCGGGTCGCTGCTGATTCTGTTTTTTATCTCCAGCCTGTTTTTACTCAGTACCCTGGGGATGGGGCTGCTGATTTCCACGATTACCCGCAACCAGTTCAATGCCGCTCAGGTCGCCCTGAACGCCGCTTTTCTGCCGTCGATTATGCTTTCCGGCTTTATTTTTCAGATCGACAGTATGCCCGCGGTGATCCGCGCGGTGACGTACATTATTCCCGCTCGTTATTTCGTCAGCACCCTGCAAAGCCTGTTCCTCGCCGGGAATATTCCAGTGGTGCTGGTGGTAAACGTGCTGTTTTTGATCGCTTCGGCGGTGATGTTTATCGGCCTGACGTGGCTGAAAACCAAACGTCGGCTGGATTAGGGAGAAGAGCATGTTTCATCGCTTATGGACGTTAATCCGCAAAGAGTTGCAGTCGCTGCTGCGCGAACCGCAAACCCGCGCGATTCTGATTTTACCTGTGCTTATTCAGGTGATTCTGTTCCCGTTCGCCGCCACGCTGGAAGTGACTAACGCCACCATCGCCATCTACGATGAAGATAACGGCGAGCATTCGGTGGAGCTGACCCAACGTTTTGCCCGCGCCAGCGCCTTTACTCATGTGCTGCTGCTGAAAAGCCCACAGGAGATCCGCCCAACCATCGACACACAAAAGGCGTTACTCCTGGTGCGTTTCCCGGCTGACTTCTCGCGCAAACTGGATACCTTCCAGACCGCGCCGTTGCAGTTGATCCTCGACGGGCGTAACTCCAACAGTGCGCAAATTGCCACCAACTACCTGCAACAGATCGTCAAAAATTATCAGCAGGAACTGCTGGAAGGAAAACCGAAACCTAACAACAGCGAGCTGTGGTACGCAACTGGTATAACCCGAATCTCGACTACAAATGGTTTGTGGTGCCGTCACTGATCGCCATGATCACCACTATCGGCGTAATGATCGTCACTTCACTTTCCGTCGCCCGCGAACGTGAACAAGGTACGCTCGATCAGCTACTGGTTTCGCCGCTCACCACCTGGCAGATCTTCATCGGCAAAGCCGTACCGGCGTTAATTGTCGCCACCTTCCAGGCCACCATTGTGCTGGCGATTGGTATCTGGGCGTATCAAATCCCCTTCGCCGGATCGCTGGCGCTGTTCTACTTTACGATGGTGATTTACGGTTTATCGCTGGTGGGATTCGGTCTGTTGATTTCATCACTCTGCTCGACACAACAGCAGGCGTTTATCGGCGTGTTTGTCTTTATGATGCCCGCCATTCTCCTTTCCGGTTACGTTTCGCCGGTGGAAAACATGCCAGTATGGCTGCAAAACCTGACGTGGATTAACCCTATTCGCCACTTTACGGACATTACCAAGCAGATTTATTTGAAGGATGCGAGTCTGGATATTGTGTGGAATAGTTTGTGGCCGCTACTGGTGATAACGGCCACGACAGGGTCAGCGGCGTACGCGATGTTTAGACGTAAGGTGATGTAACTTCTTATCTTTCGCCAGCAAAGACACTACCGCCGCCGGCAAGGATTGCCAGCCCTGCAATTGCCAGCAAAAAGTTGTTTTCCAGTACGCGGGACAACAGCCACAGCACAATCAGCGCTGCGCCAAAATACCAGGTCGTGGTCAGCTCTTCCAACACGTCTGCCACCTCACGCCAGCGTTGCTCGGGGTGGCGCTGAAACACCAACATCATCACTACCGTGACACAATACAGTGCGCATAATCCCACGCCGACGTGAACCAGAGTCTTACTCATCCAGCCCACCACCAGCAGCGCCACTACCAGTAAATGCAACATAATCTGCCAGCAACTTAGACCCGTTGCGACACGAACACGTTGTTGCCACTTCATGGCTTCTCTCCTGAAGAATTTATCTCTACTTACTCAGAGTACCGAACTTTACGGAAAATTCCGTAAGACCGCACCTTTTTGTGACGCCGACTACACTATTTCAATGAGATAAGAGGCAAAGACAGGAAAATTATGCCCGATCAAACACAACAATTTTCGTTCAAGGTGCTCACCATCAACATTCAAAAAGGTTTTACCGCGTTTAACCGACGCTTCATTTTGCCGGAACTTCGCGACGCGGTGCGTACCGTCAGCGCCGATATTGTTTGCCTGCAGGAAGTGATGGGCGCGCACGAAGTTCATCCGCTGCATGTGGAAAACTGGCCCGATACCTCGCACTACGAGTTTCTCGCCGACACTATGTGGAGCGATTTTGCCTACGGTCGCAATGCCGTATACCCGGAAGGGCATCACGGCAACGCCGTACTGTCGCGTTATCCCATTGAACATTATGAGAATCGCGATGTTTCGGTCGATGGTGCGGAAAAGCGCGGCGTGCTCTACTGCCGCATTGTGCCGCCGATGACCGGAAAAGCGATTCATGTGATGTGCGTACATCTGGGCCTGCGTGAGGCGCACCGTCAGGCGCAGCTTGCGATGGGGTGAATGAGCTACCGGACGGCGAACCGGTATTGGTGGCGGGTGATTTCAATGACTGGCGGCAAAAAGCTAATCATCCGTTAAAAGTGCAGGCCGGACTGGATGAGATTTTTACCCGCGCCCACGGACGCCCGGCGCGCACGTTTCCGGTGCAATTTCCTCTACTACGACTGGACAGGATCTACGTCAAAAATGCCAGCGCCAGCGCGCCAACCGCGTTGCCGCTGCGGACATGGCGACACCTTTCTGATCATGCCCCTTTAAGTGCGGAGATTCATTTATGAAATGTAGCTGGCGCGAAGGCAATAAGATCCAGTTGCTGGAAAACGGCGAGCAATATTATCCCGCGGTGTTTAAGGCGATTGGCGAGGCACAAGAACGCATCATTCTTGAAACGTTTATCTGGTTTGAGGATAACGTCGGCAAACAGCTGCATGCGGCACTACTGGCAGCAGCGCAACGCGGGGTTAAAGCGGAAGTCTTG
Source organism: Shigella sp. FC1567 (assembly GCF_001743015.1). NCBI lineage: Bacteria > Pseudomonadati > Pseudomonadota > Gammaproteobacteria > Enterobacterales > Enterobacteriaceae > Shigella > Shigella sp. FC1567. The sequence continues at coordinate 2,776 of NZ_MIIV01000510.1, read as the reverse complement.
CTGGATGGCTACGGTTCGCCGGATCTCAGCGATGAGTTTGTCAATAAACTGACGGCAGCTGGCGTAGTGTTCCGCTACTACGATCCCCGCCCTCGCCTTTTTGGTATGCGCACCAATGTGTTTCGCCGGATGCATCGCAAAATTGTGGTGATCGACGCGCGTATCGCCTTTATTGGCGGGCTGAATTACTCCGCCGAGCATATGTCCAGCTACGGTCCAGAGGCTAAACAGGATTACGCGGTACGCCTTGAAGGGCCGATTGTCGAAGATATTCTCCAGTTTGAGCTGGAAAACCTGCCTGGACAGAGCGCGGCACGGCGCTGGTGGCGACGTCATCACAAAGCGGAAGAGAACCGCCAGCCGGGAGAAGCGCAGGTATTGCTGGTCTGGCGCGATAACGAAGAACATCGCGATGATATTGAACCCCATTATCTGAAAATGCTCACTCAGGCGCGGCGGGAAGTGATTATCGCCAACGCCTACTTCTTCCCCGGCTATCGATTTTTACACGCCTTGCGTAAAGCGGCACGGCGCGGGGTGCGGATCAAACTGATCATTCAGGGCGAACCGGATATGCCGATTGTCAGAGTCGGTGCGCGCTTGCTGTATAACTATCTGGTTAAAGGCGGCGTTCAGGTTTTTGAGTACCGCCGCCGCCCGCTCCACGGCAAAGTGGCATTGATGGACGATCACTGGGCGACAGTAGGGTCCAGTAATCTCGATCCGCTCAGTTTGTCACTGAATCTCGAAGCAAATGTCATCATCCACGATCGTCATTTTAACCAGACGCTGCGCGATAATCTGAACGGCATTATTGCCGCAGATTGTCAGCAGGTGGATGAAACCATGCTGCCCAAACGCACCTGGTGGAACCTGACCAAAAGCGTGCTGGAGTTCCACTTTTTACGCCACTTCCCGGCGCTGGTTGGCTGGCATCCGGCACACACACCACGTCTGACGCAGGTTGATCCCCCCGCACAACCGACAATGGAAACGCAGGATCGGGTAGAAACTGAAAACACGGGGGTAAAACCCTGATGAGTAAATCACACCCGCGCTAGCGCTTAGCAAAGAAGATCCTCACCTGGCTGTTTTTTATCGCGGTGATTGTGTTGCTGGTGGTCTACGCCAAAAAAGTGGACTGGGAAGAGGTCTGGAAGGTCATCCGCGACTACAATCGCGTTGCGCTGCTTAGTGCGGTCGGGCTGGTGGTCGTCAGCTATCTGATTTACGGCTGCTATGACCTGCTCGCCCGCTTTTACTGCGGTCACAAACTGGCGAAGCGCCAGGTGATGCTGGTGTCGTTTATCTGCTACGCCTTCAACCTGACGCTCAGTACCTGGGTCGGCGGCATTGGTATGCGCTATCGTTTGTACTCCCGACTAGGGTTACCGGGCAGCACTATTACGCGGATTTTCTCGCTCAGTATTACCACCAACTGGCTGGGCTATATTTTACTGGCAGGGATTATCTTTACCGCAGGCGTGGTGGAGTTGCCGGATCACTGGTATGTCGCTCAAACTACGCTGCGTATTCTCGGCATTGGCTTACTGATGATTATCGCGGTTTATTTGTGGTTTTGCGCTTTCGCGAAGCACCGCCATATGACCATCAAAGGGCAAAAGCTGGTGCTGCCTTCATGGAAATTCGCCCTCACTCAGATGCTGATTTCCAGCGTTAACTGGATGGTAATGGGGGCGATTATCTGGCTGTTACTTGGTCAAAGCGTGAACTATTTCTTTGTACTGGGCGTGTTACTGGTTAGTAGTATTGCTGGCGTCATCGTGCATATTCCGGCGGGGATCGGTGTGCTGGAAGCGGTGTTTATCGCACTACTGGCTGGGGAGCATACCTCGAAAGGGAGCATTATCGCCGCGCTGCTCGCTTATCGCGTCCTGTATTACTTTATCCCGCTGCTGCTGGCGCTGATCTGTTACCTGCTACTGGAAAGCCAGGCGAAGAAGCTACGGGCGAAAAATGAAGCGGCGATGTGAAATTTAGTTAAGTTCTTTAGTATCTGCATTCACGACTAATGAAAAAAACGCGTATGCCTTTGCCAGACAAGCGTTATAGCTATCGCGGCAAGTATCCCAAAGAAGCCGATAAAATAGTAATAGAGTGTTAATGCACCTGTAAAAGCGCAACGAACCGGACTCCACAACTCTTCACTATGGCATTTTCCTGCCAGTTCAAGGAGCTTATTTCGTCCATGCGAGATAATGCCTGGCCATAACACAATCACTAAGCAACTTATTACCCAAATGGGCCGTTCACTCATTAATGCCGCATTCACGATGATTACCAGGGCCAACCCTGTCAACGTCATCATAATGATAAAACGGTGAGAACCAGGATCAACATTAAATAATAAACCGGCCAGCATACTGATTAAAAACATCGCGCCCGCAGTGCTGAACACAATGATAATGGGGTAATGACTCCAACTTACTGATAGTGTTTTATGTTCAGATAATGCCCGATGACCTTGTCATGCAGCTCCACCGATTTTGAGAACGACAGTGACTTCCGTCCCAGCCTTGCCAGATGTTGTCTCAGATTCAGATTATGTCGCTCAATGCGCTGAGTGTAACGCTTGCTGATAACGTGCAGCTTTCCCTTCAGGCGTGATTCATACAGCGGCCAGCCATCCGTCATCCATACCACGACCTCAAAGGCCGACAGCAGGCTCAGAAGACGCTCCAGTGTGGCCAGAGTGCGTTCACCGAAGACGTGCGCCACAACCGTCCTCCGTATCCTGTCATACGCGTAAAACAGC
>NZ_MIIV01000509.1:0-21060 GCF_001743015.1 Shigella sp. FC1567 | reverse complement strand
TAGCAACAGCTCACCCATGCGGCTCTGACAACGATGTTAACCCGCGTTAAATATCCCACGTTGGCCAGCATCTGTCTCACGGAAAGTCATACTGCCTTACGGGCCGATGCTGCCTGAGTTGCTCGGCGGTTCGGCGGATCTGGCTCCAGCAACCTGACCATCTGGAAAGGTTCTGTTTCGCTGAAGGAAGATCCGGCGGGCAACTACATTCACTACGGGGTGCGTGAATTTGGCATGACCGCTATAGCCAACGGCATCGCGCACCACGGCGGCTTTGTGCCGTATACCGCCACGTTCCTGATGTTTGTTGAATACGCCCGTAACGCCGCGCGGATGGCGGCACTGATGAAAGCGCGGCAGATTATGGTTTATACCCACGACTCAATTGGCCTGGGCGAAGATGGTCCGACGCACCAGGCTGTTGAGCAACTGGCCAGCCTGCGCTTAACGCCAAATTTCAGCACCTGGCGACCGTGCGATCAGGTGGAAGCGGCGGTGGGCTGGAAGCTGGCGGTTGAGCGCCACAACGGACCGACGGCACTGATCCTCTCAAGGCAGAATCTGGCCCAGGTGGAACGTACGCCGGATCAGGTAAAAGAGATTGCCCGTGGCGGTTATGTGCTGAAAGACAGCGGCGGTAAGCCAGATATTATTTTGATTGCCACCGGTTCAGAGATGGAAATCCCCCTGCAAGCGGCAGAGAAATTAGCGGGAGAAGGTCGCAATGTACGCGTAGTTTCCCTGCCCTCGACTGATATTTTCGACGCCCAGGATGAGGAATATCGGGAGTCGGTGTTGCCTTCTAACGTTGCGGCTCGCGTGGCGGTGGAAGCAGGTATTGCCGATTACTGGTACAAGTATGTTGGTTTGAAAGGGGCGATTGTTGGGATGACAGGTTATGGGGAATCTGCTCCGGCGGATAAGCTGTTCCCGTTCTTTGGCTTTACCGCCGAGAATATTGTGGCAAAAGCGCATAAGGTGCTGGGAGTGAAAGGTGCCTGATGGTGATCGCCGGATGCTGATTGCCGGACGCTGATTGCCGGATGCGACTCTGACGCGTCTTATCCGGCCTACAGCGTCTTATCCGGCCTACATGTCCCCGCCATTTTGTTTAACGGGTGATCCACAACGTGGGCCAGGCGTCTGGCCCATGCCAGTTATCGCAGGTGGGTTCTGCGGCGTAACGCACCAGGCGAAAACGCTGACCGTCAAAGCGCCAGCGCGCCTGAATGCCACAATCGCTTAATCCGCGCCCTTTCGCTAAGGTCACCAGTTCACGCGATTTCTCATCAAATGTTGCGTTCATCAGTTCCAGTTCATTCGTCTCCTGCCCGTTGTTGAACGGCAAACGCAACCGAACCGGGCGCGAGGCCAGCGGATTTTTACGCGACACAATCCATGCCAAATCAATGGTGTTATAGGCCCCTGCCTCACAGCTAATCATCATCAGCGCTTTATCATCAGTCAGCGCAGTGACATTCACCTCACGACGCAATGGATCAAGCGAGCAGCGCAGACCATTCATCCGCCAGTTTCCATAATCCAGCAAATCGTTGCGTTCTTCGAGTGAGAGTGGCGTCGGCGTTGGGTTAACCACCGCGACCTCTTTCAGCGCAGGCGCGGGCGGTACGCTGAGCGGCGGTTCGTCCCCTTTCTTGATCCACGCGGTTTCACTGCCAACGCGCTTTTGCTGAGCATCAATAAACAACAACGCCGCTTTTAAGCCACTCAGCGAAATGGTCTGATTGCCGTCGCGTAAGGTGATCGCCTTCCCTTCCTGAATCATCTGCAAAAACGCGGTGATGGTTGCCGTATCATCGGTTACTAATAACCATGGTGAAATCCGCCACTTGTCACCACTTAACGCCAACGGCTCGCCATCTAACAGCAGCCGTGGCGCTATCTCCCCTTCTGACGCCTCCGGCGACTTCAATCCGCCGCGCTCAATACGTAAAACGGCATCGGTATGCGCCCCGGCGCTGCGGCTCAGGGTCATCACCAGTCCATTATGATCGCCCGTATTACGCGCCACGCAGAAGTTTTGGTTATTACAGGTGACCTGCCAGTCGGAAAACGCCCGTTGCGCTGGTGCCGCCCACACCAAAGACGTCGGCAACAAAGCGAAAAAAAAGAGAAGGAAAATGCGATAGCGCATGGACGGTACGACCCCAGAAGTTCAAACAAACAGCACAAGTCGTATCTTCGTTGCGCAGGTAGCGCGGCTCAATCGGATTTGTCGGATTGAGCCAATAATAAACAACGAAATATTATTGTTATTTTTCAGTCCATTAAATGTGACGTTTGCAAATAGTTAAGCAATAACACCGTCTTACCGTCACGTATCTCGCCGGTTTTGATCATCTCCAGCGCCTGGCTGAACGGCAGCTCGAGCACTTCAATATCTTCATCTTCGACACCGCCACCGGCGTTAGCGCGCTGATTGTCACTGTATTCGGCGATAAAAAAGTGGATTAGCTCAGTCACACCGCCTGGCGACATATACAGTTCAAATAATTTGCGCACTTCGCCCACTTCATAGCCCGTCTCTTCAATCGCTTCTTTACGAATGCACACTTCCGGTTCGTCGTTATCCAGCAGCCCGGCGCAGGTTTCAATCAGCTGCCCGCTTTCATTGCCATTAACCCAGGTAGCGACACGGAACTGACGAATCAGAACCACGGTCTTTTTCTTCGCGTTGTACAGGAGGATCGTCGCACCATTACCGCGATCGTAAACTTCACGTTTATGGCGGATAACTTCGCCATCTTTGCGCGTGAGATCGTAGGTAATGTTGTGCAGGGTGAAATAGTTATCGGAGAGAATTTTGTCTTTAATGAGGGTGATTTGTTGCGTCATACCGACTCCACAGCGCGAAATGAACAATTATCTTACGCTGTGAAGTCGGGTTTGTCTGCGCAGGCTATCAGTGAGATTTGACTGATTTTACCCCCAGCCAGTCAATAATCCCCTGTGCCGCATGACGTCCTTCTGCCATTGCGGTAACCACCAGATCCGCACCACGCACGGCGTCGCCACCGGCGAAGATTTTCGGATTGGTGGTCTGGTAACGGTACTGGCTTTCCACATCCGCGATGATGCGGCCCCATTTGTCTACCGTTACACCGTGCGACTCCAGCCACGGCATCCCGTGCGGATTGAAGCCAAACGCCATAATCACCGCGTCGGCTGGCATGACAAATTCACTGCCTTCCACCGGTACTGGACGCCGACGCCCCTGGGCATCCGGCTCGCCAAGACGCGTGCGCAGGAAACGAATCCCGCAAACGTGACCTTGTTCATTCAGCTCAAGCGCCACCGGCTGGACGTTAAATTCGAAGTTGGCCCCCTCTTCGCGGGCGTTCTTCACCTCTTTCTTCGAGCCTGGCATGTTAGCTTCATCACGACGATAAGCGCAGGTGACGTTACTCGCGCCGTGGCGCAGCGCAGTACGCACACAGTCCATCGCGGTGTCGCCGCCGCCCAGTACCACGACGTTAAGTCCGGCGGTATTGATAAACGGCTCTTCCGGTAGCTCTTCGAGCCCCATCACCTGTTTAGTGTTGGCGATGAGGAACGGCAGCGCGTCATAAACGCCCGGCGCATCTTCATTGGGTAAACCCGCTTTCATGGAACGGTAAGTGCCTACGCCAACGAAGACCGCGTCGTATTGTTCCAAAAGCGAATCCAAAGAGACATCTTTACCCACTTCACAATTGAGTTCGAAGTGAATCCCCATCGCGCTGAAGATTTCCCGACGGCGTGCCAGCAGGGATTTATCCAGTTTGAAAGAAGGAATGCCGAAAGTGAGCAAGCCACCGATTTCTGGATGGCGATCGTACACCGTCACCGCCACGCCATTGCGGGTCAGAACATCCGCACAGGCCAGCCCTGCCGGACCTGCCCCGATAATCGCCACCCGCTTGTCCACTTTGGTGACATGACTTAAGTCAGGACGCCAACCTTTCGCCAACGCCTGATCTGAAATATAGCGTTCAATGTTGCCGATAGTTACCGCGCCGTGCTCATCGCGAATAGTACAGGCACCTTCACACAAACGGTCTTGCGGACAAACGCGTCCGGTAATTTCCGGCAGGGTGTTGGTCTGGTGAGAAAGCTCGACGGCGGCGTCGATGTTTCCGGCTTTCACCAGTTCAATCCACTGCGGAATATGGTTATGCAGCGGGCAGGTCCATTCACAAACGCTGTGCTCGCCGCACTTAAGGCAGCGCGAGGCTTCCCGTTGTGCCAGGTCGGCGCGAAATGGCAGATAAATTTCATCAAAACCGGTTTTGCGCGCTTCAATCGCCAGTTTATCCGGCTCGCCACGCGCGGGCGTTGCCTGCATTTGTTCGACTTTACTCATTACCGGCATTTCTTGTGCAGCGGTACTGGCATGCCACGGTTGATGCTCCTGACGTGCGGTGCGCAAGCGGCGGGATTTCGCCATGCCGGAGAGTGCGACGTCAGTGACCAGTTGCAGCGCGTCCGCCGGGCAATTCTCGACACAGGCAGGACCGTTTTCGCGCCCTGCACAAAGGTCGCATTTATGCGCCGTGGCTTTTACTTTTCCTGCCGCGACGGGTGTCAGGACGATTTGCATCGTACCAAACGGACAGGCCACCACGCAGGATTTACAGCCAATACACTTTTGCTGATTGACCTGAATGCTGTCATCAACGTGGCTGATTGCGCCATTAGGGCAGCTACGGGCGCAGGGCGCATCTTCACAATGGTGACAGGTCACTGCACTACGTTGCTGCTGATGTTTGATAACCGTAATTCGGGGATGAAAATGGTGTTGGCTCAGGACATGTTGCTCATCATTGTGAGCCATGACACAGGCGATTTCACAAGCATGACAACCCAGACATTGCTGACTGTTGGCCATAATAAAACGATTCATAACGACCTTCTTTTTTGGTTGTAAAAACCTTATTCTTTATATGAGTGTTGTTATTACCCGACTTACAGGGGAATCGGCAATGTTCATGTGCCCAGAATAAGTAACTATTTCGCTATAAACTGTGGCAGCTCAAATAATCCCATCACTGACTAAATTGCGTTTCAGCGAACTGGAACATTAATGATTTTTTGTGGAGAAGACGCGTGTGATTGTTAAACGACCCGTCTCGGCCAGTCTGGCCCGGGCCTTTTTTTACATTGTGCTGCTGTCGATTCTTTCCACGGGTATCGCTCTGCTAACTCTGGCGAGCAGTTTGCGCGACGCTGAGGCTATCAATATTGCCGGATCGCTGCGTATGCAGAGTTACCGCCTGGGCTACGACTTGCAAAGTGGCAGTCCACAACTCAATGCACATCGCCAGTTGTTTCAGCAGGCACTGCATTCACCGGTATTAACCAATCTCAACGTCTGGTATGTGCCAGAAGCAGTAAAAACTCGCTATGCGCATCTGAATGCCAACTGGCTGGAGATGAATAATCGGCTCAGCAAGGGCGATTTGCCGTGGTATCAGGCCAATATTAATAATTATGTTAATCAGATAGACCTGTTCGTGCTGGCTTTACAGCACTACGCTGAACGCAAAATGCTGCTGGTGGTGGCGATTTCCCTGGCTGGCGGTATCGGTATTTTCACGCTGGTCTTTTTTACTTTGCGCCGTATACGCCATCAGGTGGTTGCCCCGCTGAATCAGCTGGTTACCGCCAGTCAACGTATTGAACACGGGCAGTTCGACTCGCCGCCGCTGGATACCAGTCTGCCGAATGAGCTTGGTCTGCTTGCAAAAACCTTTAACCAGATGTCGAGCGAGCTGCATAAATTGTACCTTTCGCTGGAGGCGTCAGTAGAAGAAAAGACCCGCGATCTCCACGAGGCCAAGCGTCGTCTGGAGGTGTTGTATCAATGTTCGCAGGCGCTGAACACAAGCCAGATTGATGTGCATTGTTTCCGCCATATTTTGCAGATTGTTCGCGACAATGAAGCGGCTGAATATCTGGAGTTAAATGTCGGTGAAAACTGGCGGATTAGCGAAGGGCAACCAAACCCGGAATTGCCGATGCAGATTTTACCGGTGACAATGCAAGAGACGGTTTACGGCGAACTGCACTGGCAAAATAGTCACGTTTCATCATCAGAACCGCTGCTTAACAGCGTTTCGTCGATGCTGGGACGCGGTTTGTACTTTAATCAGGCGCAGAAGCATTTTCAGCATTTATTGTTGATGGAAGAACGTGCAACCATCGCCCGCGAATTGCACGACTCGCTGGCTCAGGTACTTTCTTACTTACGTATCCAGTTGACGTTACTGAAGCGTTCGATACCGGAAGATAACGCCACCGCACAAAGTATCATGGCCGATTTTTCCCAGGCGTTGAATGATGCTTATCGGCAGTTACGCGAGCTGTTGACTACTTTCCGCCTGACGCTGCAGCAGGCGGATCTCCCCTCCGCGTTGAGGGAAATGCTGGATACGTTACAAAATCAAACCAGCGCCAAACTGACCCTCGACTGCCGTCTGCCAACCCTTGCGCTGGATGCGCAAATGCAGGTGCATTTGTTGCAAATTATTCGCGAAGCGGTGCTGAATGCGATGAAGCACGCCAACGCCAGCGAAATCGCCGTCAGTTGCGTCACCGCGCCGGACGGCAATCACACGGTTTATATCCGTGATAACGGGATTGGTATCGGTGAACCGAAAGAACCCGAAGGTCATTATGGTCTGAATATCATGCGCGAACGCGCGGAACGGCTGGGTGGGACGCTGACTTTTTCACAACCTTCCGGCGGCGGCACGTTAGTGAGTATTAGCTTTCGCTCTGCAGAGGGTGAGGAAAGTCAGTTGATGTAATGCCTCCTACTGACCAAAGAATACTTGCACTTAAGGTTCAGTATAAAAGGGCATGATAATTTACATTAACTCCTTTTTTCTCCACGATTGGCTCGTACCTTGCCGCTACAGTGAAGCAAGTCAAGCCTACAACGATACGCAGAAACACGAGGTCCTCTTTTAATGGCGAATTTCTTTATTGATCGCCCCATTTTTGCCTGGGTGCTGGCAATCCTGTTGTGTCTGACAGGGACCCTAGCGATTTTTTCATTGCCCGTTGAACAATACCCCGATCTCGCGCCACCGAATGTGCGAGTGACCGCTAACTATCCCGGCGCATCGGCCCAGACGCTGGAAAACACCGTGCCCCAGGTTATCGAGCAAAATATGACCGGCCTCGATAATCTCATGTATATGTCATCTCAGAGCAGTGGCACCGGTCAGGCATCTGTCACTTTAAGTTTTAAAGCAGGCACCGATCCGGACGAAGCCGTGCAGCAAGTACAAAACCAGCTGCAATCAGCCATGCGAAAGTTACCGCAGGCGGTGCAAAATCAGGGCGTGACGGTGCGTAAAACCGGCGATACCAATATTCTGACCATTGCTTTCGTCTCTACCGATGGTTCGATGGATAAACAGGATATTGCCGATTATGTTGCCAGTAATATTCAGGACCCGTTAAGCCGCGTGAATGGCGTCGGGGATATCGATGCCTATGGTTCGCAATATTCCATGCGTATCTGGCTGGCCCCGGCGAAACTCAACAGTTTCCAGATGACGGCTAAAGATGTCACTGATGCCATTGAGTCACAGAACGCGCAGATTGCGGTTGGGCAACTTGGTGGTACACCTTCCGTCGATAAGCAGGCGCTCAACGCCACCATTAACGCCCAGTCACTGCTGCAAACACCAGAACAGTTCCGCGATATCACCTTGCGGGTGAATCAAGACGGCTCAGAGGTAAGGCTGGGCGATGTCGCCACCGTCGAAATGGGGGCGGAGAAATACGATTATCTTAGCCGCTTCAATGGTAAGCCAGCCTCCGGGCTGGGGGTAAAACTGGCCTCCGGCGCAAACGAAATGGCGACAGGGAGCTGGTGCTCAATCGTCTCGACGAGCTGGCGCAGTACTTCCCGCACGGACTGGAATACAAGGTGGCGTATGAAACAACCTCGTTTGTTAAAGCCTCCATTGAAGACGTGGTGAAAACGCTGCTGGAAGCTATCGCCCTGGTTTTCCTCGTTATGTATCTGTTCCTGCAAAACTTCCGCGCCACGCTGATACCCACTATCGCCGTGCCGGTGGTGTTGATGGGAACCTTCTCCGTACTTTACGCCTTCGGTTACAGCGTCAACACCTTAACCATGTTCGCGATGGTACTGGCGATCGGTCTGCTGGTGGATGACGCAATCGTGGTGGTGGAAAACGTCGAACGTATTATGAGTGAGGAAGGACTCACTCCTCGCGAAGCCACACGTAAATCGATGGGGCAGATCCAGGGGGCACTGGTCGGGATTGCGATGGTGCTTTCGGCGGTATTTGTACCAATGGCCTTCTTCGGCGGCACCACCGGTGCCATCTATCGCCAGTTCTCTATTACCATTGTTGCGGCGATGGTGCTGTCAGTACTGGTAGCGATGATCCTCACTCCGGCTCTGTGTGCCACACTACTTAAGCCACTGAAAAAAGGTGAGCATCACGGGCAAAAAGGCTTTTTTGCCTGGTTTAACCAGATGTTTAACCGCAACGCCGAACGCTACGAAAAAGGGGTGGCGAAAATTCTCCACCGCAGCCTGCGCTGGATTGTGATTTATGTCCTGCTGCTTGGCGGCATGGTGTTCCTGTTCCTGCGTTTGCCGACGTCGTTCTTACCGCTGGAAGACCGTGGCATGTTTACTACCTCGGTACAATTGCCCAGCGGTTCAACCCAACAACAGACCCTGAAAGTCGTTGAGCAAATCGAGAAATATTACTTCACCCATGAAAAAGACAACATCATGTCGGTGTTTGCCACCGTTGGTTCTGGCCCTGGGGGTAACGGGCAAAACGTGGCGCGAATGTTTATCCGCCTGAAAGACTGGAGCGAACGCGACAGTAAGACCGGCACCTCGTTTGCCATTATCGAGCGTGCAACAAAGGCGTTTAACAAGATTAAAGAAGCTCGCGTTATCGCCAGCAGCCCGCCAGCAATTAGCGGTCTTGGTAGTTCTGCGGGTTTTGATATGGAGTTGCAGGACCACGCTGGAGCAGGTCACGATGCGCTGATGGCAGCACGTAACCAGTTGCTGGCGCTGGCGGCGGAAAACCCGGAGCTAACCCGTGTGCGCCATAACGGCCTCGATGACAGTCCGCAGTTGCAGATTGATATCGACCAGCGTAAAGCTCAGGCGCTGGGCGTTGCTATCGACGATATTAACGACACACTGCAAACCGCCTGGGGTTCGAGCTATGTGAATGACTTTATGGATCGCGGTCGTGTGAAGAAAGTCTATGTGCAGGCAGCTGCGCCGTATCGCATGCTGCCAGATGACATTAATCTCTGGTATGTCCGAAATAAAGATGGCGGCATGGTGCCCTTCTCTGCTTTCGCGACCTCACGCTGGGAGACTGGCTCGCCGCGTCTGGAACGCTATAACGGTTATTCTGCGGTTGAGATTGTTGGGGAAGCCGCACCGGGGGTCAGTACCGGTACGGCGATGGATATAATGGAATCGTTAGTGAAGCAGTTGCCAAACGGCTTTGGTCTGGAGTGGACGGCGATGTCGTATCAGGAGCGGCTTTCCGGCGCGCAGGCTCCGGCGCTGTACGCCATTTCCTTGCTGGTGGTATTCCTGTGTCTGGCGGCGTTGTATGAAAGCTGGTCGGTGCCGTTCTCGGTAATGCTGGTCGTGCCGCTGGGGGTTATCGGCGCGCTGCTGGCAACCTGGATGCGCGGGCTGGAAAACGACGTTTACTTCCAGGTGGGCCTGTTAACGGTCATTGGTTTATCGGCGAAAAACGCCATCCTGATCGTCGAGTTTGCTAACGAGATGAACCAAAAAGGCCACGACCTGTTTGAAGCGACGCTCCACGCCTGCCGTCAGCGTTTACGCCCGATTCTGATGACCTCGCTGGCATTTATCTTCGGCGTATTGCCAATGGCAACCAGCACGGGTGCCGGTTCCGGTGGTCAGCATGCGGTGGGTACTGGCGTAATGGGCGGGATGATTTCGGCCACTATTCTGGCTATTTACTTCGTGCCGCTGTTCTTTGTACTGGTGCGCCGCCGCTTCCCGCTGAAGCCGCGCCCGGAATAAGCAATAAAAAAGGCGACATGCTAATGTGTCGCCTTTTTCAACTTTCCGATTAAGAACCTGCTCAGCGGGTTCTTGCTGTTTGTACTTTGTCTCAGGAATTACTTACGAAGCATAACTTCGATAAAGTCTTTCCAGTTCCCCAGTTCACGTTCAATCATAACAACCTCTCTTATAATTATGGGTATTCTACGGAAACAATATACCGTGGTGAAGCTAATTTACTCGATTGCTGCGATGACTACCTCCGGGGGACAAACCTTATGTAAATACTATGGTCCTGCGGTGATAATTTGTATGTGATACACAGCAACATTTCGAGATATTCATACGGCATCTAATACTGATTTAATTCTGGTTAAAATACAGACAGATAACAAGATGAATATTCTTAATGTTTACGTTAAAAATGTTTAATATTATTTAATAGTTGTTAATTTGAATACTTCGATAATGTTATATTTCCTGATAATCATTTGCAGGCAAAATGTTTTCACCCTTAAATGAGTATTTATTCTCATAGATCGAAAAAGGATTCATTATGGTTACACTTTACGGCATCAAAAATTGTGACACCATTAAAAAGGCTCGCCGTTGGCTGGAAGCCAATAACATCGACTATCGTTTTCATGATTACCGCGTCGATGGGCTGGACAGCGAATTATTGAACGGTTTTATCAACGAATTAGGCTGGGAAGCGTTACTGAACACCCGTGGTACAACCTGGCGTAAACTGGACGAAACCACCCGCAATAAAATCACCGATGCGGCCTCTGCGGCGGCATTAATGACTGAAATGCCTTCAATTATCAAACGTCCATTGCTCTGCGCGCCTGGTAAGCCTATGCTGCTGGGTTTCAGTGATTCCAGTTATCAGCAATTTTTCCATGAGGTGTAGTCTATGTCGTGCCCGGTTATTGAGCTGACACAACAGCTTATTCGCCGCCCTTCCCTGAGTCCTGATGACGCAGGATGCCAGGCTTTGTTGATTGAACGTTTGCAGGCGATCGGTTTTACCGTTGAACGCATGGACTTTGCCGATACGCAGAATTTTTGGGCATGGCGTGGGCAAGGTGAAACGTTAGCCTTTGCCGGGCATACCGACGTGGTGCCGCCTGGCGACGCCGATCGTTGGATCAATCCGCCGTTTGAACCCACCATTCGTGATGGCATGTTATTCGGGCGCGGTGCGGCAGATATGAAAGGCTCGCTGGCGGCGATGGTGGTAGCGGCAGAACGCTTTGTCGCACAACATCCCAACCATACGGGGCGACTGGCATTTCTGATCACCTCTGATGAAGAAGCCAGTGCCCACAACGGTACGGTAAAAGTCGTCGAAGCGTTGATGGCACGTAATGAGCGTCTCGATTACTGCCTGGTCGGCGAACCGTCGAGTATCGAAGTGGTTGGTGATGTGGTGAAAAATGGTCGTCGCGGATCGTTAACCTGCAACCTTACCATTCATGGCGTTCAGGGGCATGTGGCCTACCCGCATCTGGCTGACAATCCAGTACATCGCGCAGCACCTTTCCTTAATGAATTAGTGGCTATTGAGTGGGATCAGGGCAATGAATTTTTCCCGGCGACCAGTATGCAGATTGCTAATATTCAGGCGGGAACGGGCAGTAACAATGTTATTCCGGGTGAACTGTTTGTGCAGTTTAACTTCCGCTTCAGCACCGAACTGACTGATGAGATGATCAAAGCGCAGGTGCTTGCCCTGCTTGAAAAACATCAACTGCGCTATACGGTGGATTGGTGGCTTTCCGGGCAGCCATTTTTGACCGCGCGCGGTAAACTGGTGGATGCGGTCGTTAACGCGGTTGAGCACTATAATGAAATTAAACCGCAGCTACTGACCACAGGCGGAACGTCCGACGGGCGCTTTATTGCTCGCATGGGGGCGCAGGTGGTGGAACTCGGGCCGGTCAATGCCACTATTCATAAAATTAATGAATGTGTGAACGCTGCCGACCTGCAGCTACTTGCCCGTATGTATCAACGTATCATGGAACAGCTCGTCGCCTGATGAGTGGTTCTGCAAGAGGAAATAAGCATGGACTGGCTGGCTAAATATTGGTGGATTCTGGTGATTGTCTTTTTGGTAGGCGTCCTGCTGAACGTGATTAAAGATCTCAAGCGCGTCGACCACAAGAAATTTCTCGCCAACAAGCCGGAGCTTCCCCCGCATCGTGATTTCAACGATAAGTGGGACGATGACGACGACTGGCCGAAAAAGGATCAACCGAAGAAGTAAGCTGAGTGCTCAACCGTAGGCCGGATAAGGCGTTAACGCCGCATCCGGCAATGGTGAACGATGCCTGATGCGACGCTCACGCGTCTTATCAGGCCAGGTAATCTGTCTTTTACATCATTTCAATCACATCATCATCGCCAGGCTTACCGCCACTTAGCGCTTCGTCGAAATAATGTTTCGGAATGGTATAACGCAAGTGATCCAGGGCAAATTGCATACTGCGATTGTCGATCGCATGGCCTAAATCCTCCACGATATCCAGCGTCACGTCACCACCGGCACTGATTAACGCTTCCTGCGCCGCAACCGCATGCGCCAGATCGATAACCGGATCTTCACCGCCATGAATCAGGTGAATTGTCGTTGCTGTAGACGCGGTTTCCGGCAGGCTCGCATAGCGTCCGTTAAAAGCAATTACGCGTGAAGCAAGGCCCGGTTCGGCTTTAATACTCTCCAGCGCCATAATCGCGCCTTGAGAGAAACCGATTAACGCCGTGGCGTTAGCCCCTACTCCACTCTGTTTCTGCCAGTAGCGTACCGTTTCAATAAACGTCGGCATGATGGCATCCACACGCGCCTGGCGATTATCTTCCGTAATACCCTGCACCGAAAACCACTGACGCCCCGCCGGATTACCGCTCGGCTCCGCGCCACCGACACTCACCACCAGCGCATCAGGAAACAGCGGTGCAAACCAACTGCCTATTTCCCCCATTGCCACCGAGTTATCCCCGACACCGAGGAAAAGCAGTAACAACTGTTGCACAGGTTTATCCGGGCTTTGAACAACAAAATGGTCATGTTTCATGGCGAACTCCTTAACTGATGTCATTAATTTTACGCCGCTGGCTCACAATGACCATGGGAGAAAATTGAAGGAGTCAGTGAAAAAATTGCCATTGCGTTATGCGATCGCGCAGACGCTCAGTGCGAACATCATTAAGTGCGAACAGCGCATGCGCGGCCTCTTCCCGCTGACGGACCAGTAACATCTTGCGGCCTGCAAGTTTAAGTGTGGTACATAACTGCGCATCACTGGCATTTTTCTGTAAACGCCCACGCAGCGCCGGTAATGCCAGTTCACTGGTTTGTAGCAGACGCAATAAGCAACCTAACGACGTTAATAGCGGACGATGAGCAAAAGCAAAACCGGCCAGTTCAAGCCAGTCGTCGTCAGAAAGCACGATATCGTTTAGTGGATCAACAGGAAGTGTTTCGCCATTCCACTGCGCGAGAGCTTGCGCATCGCGACGTAAACAGTAATGCTCACGTTCAGCCAGCTGTTTACCCGCATCACTCATCGGTAACAGCGCCATCGCCGTATAGCAACCACTGCTGGCTTCACGATGATTACCCATTCGTACCAGCACAAAACCGCAGCGTTGCCAGAAACGCCATAACTCCCCGGTGTAACCAAAACTCACCGAAAGATAGTCGAGGTCTTGCGTATATTGCAAAGCGCTGGCAATGAGCTGTTGCCCAACGCCTTCGCGCTGACGAGCCGGATGAACTGCTATCCGGCTGACCCGCCGTCCACGCAATGTCGCTGCCAGTGGATTGCTACCGTGCGCCGCCAGCGACTGGGCCACCAGATTACCCCGCGGGCGACGAAAACCTGCCCATACCGCCTGACTGAGTTGTTGAGATAATCCCCCCTCATCCACCAGCCACAGCGCTCCGGCAATCTCGTTTTCGCCAGCCGCCTGTAAAAAATATTGCCCTGGTGCATCCATCATCCGGCGTAAATCCAGCGGCGAAGTCCGGTAGTGCGCACCAGACAATAACTGATAAACCTTTAACGGCGTTTCTGGCTCGCTTCGCCATAACGTTTGTTCAAATGCGGAAATGACGATATTGCCTTGTGGTGTATGGGTGAAGTTTTCATCGTCAAAAACCAGTGCCTCACTAACCATTTTTTCCAGCGGGCATCCCTGTGCCCAGCGGATCGGCTGTTGCAGTTCAAAACGGTGTAAATGCGGAAAGCGAGCGCAAAATTTCAGCAAAAAACCACGTCCGGTGCCTTCGTAGCCCTGCACCGTAGTGGTTAACAACGTTCGAGGAAAACGCGATACCAGTTGATGCAACAACGGCGCAGGTATGGCTGCGGCTTCATCGACCACCAGCCAGTCGGCTTGCTCATCGCTGGCTAACAAGGCATCCGGCGCAATAAAGCGAAACTTCTCGCCCGCAAATTGTGCCAGTACATCCGTTGCCGCTTTTGCGGGCGCGGTGACAATCGCACTGCCCGCAATACGAGAAATGAGTTGCCCTGCCAGCGCCGACTTACCGCGCCCACGCGCAGCCGTTACCGCTGCCACGCCCGGCGGCATGGTCAGTAGCTGCTGTAAGAGTTGCTGTTGTTCTGGTTGTGGTGCGCCGGTCGCGGGGTGCCAGTCAGTACGGGGAGTAAAATGCGCCAACGAGAACGGCTGGTTTTGCCGCCAGAGAATAGCGTCGTTATCCGCCGTAAGTACGCGTTTGAGATGCTGGACAAAATGCGGCGTCGCAATAGGGTCAGGGCAATCACTCCAGCGCAGCGAGTCGGCATCAGGTTGGTTTTCCCACTCTTCCCATACAGGGAGTAACAAAACCAGCCAGCTTCCCGCTTTCAACGTTCCGCTAAGTGCCGCAAAGGCAGCGGCATCAAAGCCGTGGCGGGCGTCGAATACCGCATGCCGGAACTCGCGCCCAAGTAAAGTTTGTAGCGCCGAGGGAGAACAGTGGTTTTCAGCATCTGGCTGCGGCGAAATCCACAGCCAGTCGCCAAGTAAGGCATCACGCAACTTAAGCGCATGATCAAAACACCAACCCTCTTCCCCGCTCAACACCAGCAAGCGGCGGATCCCTTCACGTTTCATTTGCGCTGTTAATGTGTAAAGCGCAGTCAGTTCAGCCATCCCTGCCCCGGAAATTAAATGCTTTTACCAAAAGTATTGCATTGTGCCGGATCGCCGCTGTCGAAACCACGTTTAAACCAGCTGTAGCGTTGCTGAGAAGTGCCATGTGTGAAACTGTCTGGTACTACTCGCCCCTGACTTTGCTGTTGTAAACGGTCATCGCCGATGGCCTGCGCCGCATTCAGCGCCTCTTCCAGATCGCCGGTTTCCAGAACGCCTTGCTGCTGCATGTTATGCCCCCAGACACCGGCAAAACAGTCGGCCTGGAGTTCCATACGCACAGATAAGCGGTTCACTTCCGCCTGCGTCGCGTTTTGTTGCAGTTGACGAACTTTCGGCTCGATGCCTAACAGTTTCTGCACATGATGACCGACTTCATGGGCGATAACGTACCCCTGGGCAAAATCGCCATCCGCGCCAAGTTTGTCTTTCATGTCATCATAGAAGGAGAGATCGATATAAACTGTGCCATCCGCCGGGCAATAGAACGGCCCCATAATGGACTGGCCCGCCCCGCAGCCGGTGCGCGTCATTCCACGGTACATGACCAGCTTCGGTTGCTGATAGGTCTTACCCATCTTCTCGAACTGTTGTCCCCAGGTGTCTTCCGTGGTTGCCAGAATCACCGAGGTGAATTTTGCAGCTTCGTCTTCATTAGGGCTAATGGACCGCGTTGATTGTTGTTGGGAAACCGGCTGTCCAGTCATTAACCCGGTTAAATCAACACCATAGTAGCCTGCAACCAGCACGACTATCAGTAAAATCAGCCCGCCTTTACCGCTTGGCAGGCGAAAACCGGGACCGCCCATAGACGGACCACCGGAGCTGTTGCGCCTGTCTTCAACATTGTCACTTTCACGTCGCCCTTGCCAACGCATAGATACCTCAACAATATATTCATTATAGAAATGATCGTAGGTGGTTCAGAGGAAGATTACCACAGGAAAGCGGGATGAAATGGCGGAGGAATGAGCGTTCAATGCATATATTCCGAGAGCGGTTGTCTTGCCGTGCCAGCTGCACGGCAAGATGATGAACAGAAAAATCAGTCCAGCTGTACACCCAGGCGGCGGGCGACGGCTTCATAGGCTTCGATCAGGCCACCGAGGCTCTGGCGGAAACGGTCTTTGTCCATTTTCTCCAGTGTTTCTTTGTCCCACAGGCGGCTGCCGTCCGGGGAGAACTCATCGCCCAGTACCACTTCACCTTTGTACAGACCAAACTCCAGCTTGAAGTCGACCAGAATCAGACCAGCATCATCGAACCGTTTTTTCAGCACGTCGTTCGCTTTGTAGGTCAGCTCTTTCATACGCGCCAGGTTCTCTTTGCTCACCCAGCCAAAGGTTTCGCAGTAAGATTCGTTGACCATCGGATCGTGCATGGCATCGTTTTTCAGGAACAGATCGAACAGCGGCGGGTTCAGCTCAATACCTTCTTCGATTCCAAGACGTTTCACCAGAGAGCCAGCAGCACGGTTACGCACGACACACTCAACCGGCACCATATCCAGCTTTTTCACCAGACATTCGGTATCGGAGAGCAGACGCTCCATTTGAGTCGGGATACCCGCTTCAGCCAGTTTGCTCATAATGAAGTAGTTGAACTTGTTGTTCACCATACCTTTGCGATCAAACTGCTCAATGCGCGCGCCATCCCCTGCTGACGTATCATTGCGGAATTCGAGCACCAACAGGTCCGGGTTTTCCGTGCTGTATACGGTTTTCGCTTTACCACGATACAACTCAGCTTGCTTTTGCATCTTTATCACTCCTGGGTGTGAATTAACGTTTTAAAATCTTTTGCTGTCTGGTGTGCCGGATGTTTTGTCGGATGCGGCAAGAACGCCTTATCCGACCTACGTCCGACAAACAAATTTCGTGCGAATTACCGCTAAAATTGCATTTTTCTGCCGACGCACACGTTTGCGTATCATATCAGAAAAAAGGGCCGGATGACTCCAGCCCTGTATTTTTACTTGCTAAACGCAGCCTGGAAGACAGCTACCAGCGCGTCGTTCTGACTCTGAGTCAGAGTATGACCTTTCGGATCGATGAACTGTAGGCTGCTGCGGTTATCTAAATCGCCAACCTGCAGTTTATAGTCACCGGATGCCAGGCCTGGATCGCTCGCGCCCAGTTCCTGCCAGTCGCTGTCAGACAGCGGCTTATAAGTTACGGCCATGTTACCCTGCGAACGGGTGCTGTCGGTCACTTTCATGCCCACTTTTTCCAGCGCCGCTGGCAGACGTTGCCAAACCACATTGAACGGCCCGCGTACGACCAGCATCGGTAAACCGGTGTCATCAGCTGCACTTTGTACGTCCATAGTGGTGGAGGCACGATTTTGCGCAGCGTTCGCGGCGTCAGAGGCAGATTTATCCAGACCGGCGGAAATAACGTTCATCATCTCCGTGCTGTAACGCTGCATGGAAGCCGCGTCTGCAACCGGTTTGCCCGCCTGTTCCAGGTTCAGCAGTTTAACCGTAACCGCCTGCTGATAACCCTGCGGCTTAACAGAGATTTGATAACGACCACGATACTGCTCGTCTTCGTCCAGACGGTTCCATTGTACCCAATCGATGGTCAGTGTCTGACCAGCATCATCACGTTGGGTGATGGTGTAGTTTTTCGCCTGCAGCACGCTAACCACCTGCGGCCACAGAGTATTGCCACGACCATTTTCCACCAGCAATGAAGCGGTATCGCCCGTGAACTGGGTACGCACGCCAGAAACCAGTGCCAGCGGCTGGGCTGGTGGACGAATGTCCAGCGCCTTACCGACAGCACCACTACCGTTGGTCACCGGGATTGCATAATCACCGGAGGTCACCGGCAAAATCATTCCAGCCGGGGCATGAAGCTCCGCAAGCGGTGCCGCTTCCAGGTAGGCTTCATCACCACTGACCTGACGCTTATAGCGTGAGTCAGAACTACAGGCAGCGAGTAATAAAATAAGCGAAACACCCGCAACCTTTGCCAGGCGCGACTTTTGAACAGAGTAAGCCATCAAATCTCCCTAAACTTTACAGCAAACCGGCATGCTTAAGCGCCGCTCTGACCGTCTCACGACCACTGTCGGTGATTGGTGTCATTGGCAGGCGCAGCGTATCGGTCGCCACAAGACCCAGTTCCTTACATGCCCATTTCACCGGGATTGGATTGGGTTCGACAAATAGTTTGTTGTGTAATGGCATCAGACGCTGATTAATAACGCGTGCCTCGGCAAAATGCCCTTCTGCTGCCAGTTTGCACATCTGGGCCATATCACGCGCTGCGACGTTAGCCGTAACGGAAATAACCCCATGACCGCCTAATTGCATGAAGTCCAGCGCGCTCGCATCATCGCCGCTCAGCAGAACAAAATCATCTGAAACCAGCTCTTTGATCTGGTTTACACGCGTTAAGTTCCCTGTTGCCTCTTTGATTCCGATAATATTTTTTACTTTCGCCAGACGGCCCACCGTTTCCGGGAGCAGATCGCAGCCAGTACGGGACGGCACATTATACAGAATTTGCGGCAGGTCAGTATGTTCAGCGATGGCTTTGAAATGCTGATACAAACCTTCTTGCGACGGACGATTGTAGTAAGGGGTTACCGTCAGGCAGCCGACGATACCGCTGTCATTGAAGCGCTGCGTCAGGCTAATGGCTTCCGCAGTAGCGTTAGCACCGGTCCCGGCAATCACCGGAATGCGCCCGTCAGCCAGCTCCAGCGTCATCATCACCACATCAGCATGTTCGTCATGATTTAAGGTAGCGGACTCGCCAGTGGTGCCAACAGAAACGATCGCCGAAGTACCGCTGGCGACATGATAATCAATCAGTTTTTTCAAGCTAGCCCGACAGACATTACCTTTTTCATCCATCGGAGTAACAATCGCGACAATACTTCCCGTGAACATGGGCCATCCTCTGTGCAAACAAGTGTCTCAATGGTACGTTTGGTATGGCATTAAAAGCAAGCAGACAGAACCGTTCTGATTGTTGTATGCATGTTTTTTTTATGCTTTCCTTAAGAACAACTCACCCCTTAAAGGAATAACCAGTTTGACACTGTCATCGCAACATTATCTGGTGATCACTGCGTTGGGTGCCGATCGCCCTGGAATTGTGAACACCATCACCCGTCATGTCAGTAGTTGCGGCTGTAATATTGAAGACAGTCGCCTGGCGATGCTGGGAGAAGAGTTCACGTTTATCATGCTGCTTTCCGGTTCATGGAATGCCATTACTCTGATTGAATCAACGTTACCGTTGAAAGGTGCCGAACTGGATCTTTTAATCGTGATGAAGCGCACGACGGCGCGTCCGCGTCCGCCAATGCCAGCATCTGTCTGGGTTCAGGTCGATGTTGCAGACTCCCCGCATTTAATTGAACGCTTCACAGCACTTTTCGACGCGCATCATATGAACATTGCGGAGCTGGTGTCGCGCACGCAACCTGCTGAAAATGAACGGGCTGCGCAGTTGCATATTCAGATCACCGCCCACAGCCCCGCATCTGCGGACGCAGCAAATATTGAGCAAGCGTTCAAAGCCCTATGTACAGAACTCAATGCACAAGGCAGTATTAACGTCGTCAATTATTCCCAACATGATGAACAGGATGGAGTTAAGTAATGAATCCACTGAAAGCCGGTGATATCGCACCGAAATTTAGCTTGCCGGATCAAGACGGAGAACAAGTTAATTTGACCGACTTCCAGGGACAGCGTGTTCTGGTTTATTTCTACCCGAAAGCCATGACCCCCGGCTGTACCGTACAGGCCTGCGGCTTACGCGATAACATGGATGAGTTGAAAAAAGCGGGCGTTGATGTGCTGGGTATCAGCACCGATAAACCCGAAAAACTCTCCCGTTTTGCGGAAAAAGAGCTGCTTAACTTTACGCTCCTGTCTGATGAGGACCACCAGGTGTGCGAACAATTCGGCGTCTGGGGTGAAAAGTCCTTCATGGGCAAAACCTACGATGGTATTCATCGCATCAGCTTCCTGATTGACGCTGATGGCAAAATCGAACATGTCTTTGACGATTTTAAAACCAGCAATCACCACGACGTTGTGCTGAACTGGCTGAAAGAACACGCCTGATTACTTTGCTCCATTCCGTGCTGGCTGCGCTTGCGGTCAGCACACCTCACTTCTCGTGATCAAGATCACATTCTCGCTTTCCCCTGCGACACGGGTGTCGAATCCATTTTTTGCTGAACGTTAATGACCATCATTTTTGTACCGTTCAGAACCCTGTTAATACATAATTTATTGAATATATTAAATTAATCAGACTGGCATCCTTTATGCAATATGAAATGCAATGTTTCATATCATTTTCAAGGAGCCGACATGAACCGCTTTGTGGTGGCCGAACCACTGTGGTGTACAGGATGTAATACCTGTCTCGCTGCCTGTTCGGACGTGCATAAAACGCAAGGTTTACAGCAACACCCGCGCCTGGCCCTGGCGAAGACGTCAACAATCACTGCCCCTGTCGTGTGTCATCACTGTGAGGAAGCCCCTTGCCTGCAGGTCTGCCCGGTCAATGCCATCTCCCAGAGGGATGATGCGATCCTGAGGTGTACTGGCAATAGCGGACACTACCATTTATTCTTTTTTTGAGCAGCCATCTGATGATATTTTTCCCTGAAGGCTGCCGGGGAGATATTCCCCAGACGAGAGTGACGACGCTGACGATTGTAGAAAATCTCAATGTATTCCCGTATTACTGAGAGTAAGCGTAAACTGACCGCCGTATGTAGCCATTAAGCCTGTATTGGTAACGTAGGTGCCCACCTTTTCAACTAGTGGACACCTGTTATGGAACAGAAAG
>NZ_MIIV01000508.1:0-21107 GCF_001743015.1 Shigella sp. FC1567 | reverse complement strand
ACACTGGAGCGTCTTCTGAGCCTGCTGTCGGCCTTTGAGGTCGTGGTATGGATGACGGATGGCTGGCCGCTGTATGAATCACGCCTGAAGGGAAAGCTGAACGTTATCAGCAAGCGTTACACTCAGCGCATTGAGCGACATAATCTGAATCTGAGACAACATCTGGCAAGGCTGGGACGGAAGTCACTGTCGTTCTCAAAATCGGTGGAGCTGCATGACAAGGTCATCGGGCATTATCTGAACATAAAACACTATCAGTAAGTTGGAGTCATTACCGGGGAATTCGTTAACCACTAAATTTTCAATCTGACAGCCAGTGATGGCTGTCATCATTGTTAAAGAAGACCTTTCAAACGTAACGTTTTTCGGGTGGCAACATTCAAATCATAATGCACCAGATCTTCAGGTTTTACCCACGTGTAGTCCTGAAACTCTTCGTTTATTTTCACTTCTCGGTTGGCAGAAACGCAGTCAAAAATCAGGTAAATCATATAAATCTCTTCCTTGCGACCATCTGCATACGTCTTGGTGCGAATATCATCGCTGAAGGTCCACGGCGTGATTTCTGTCAAAAGCAGCTGTTCTCCCAGTTCTTCGCGAATTTCGCGGCGTAGTGCCTCTTCAATTCGTTCGCCATACTCCACGCCGCCACCCGAAAGCGCCCATTGACCGGGGAAAACGCCGCGATCGTCGGCCATTTTGCACAGCAGATAAGCACCATCATTTTGAATCAAAGGGCATACAATAGTCCGTTGTCGCACAGGGGTATTCCTTATAAATAAAAAGAAACCATGAGAATACGGTAACTCAGAAATATGTGAAAGTGACAGTAATCTCTTTTGCGATGATAACTGCACTTATTATTATTTTTGTGTGTATCGGTAAAGTGTGTTTATTTTTTCGGCGTTTAATTATTTAAGAAGTATTTAGTTACAATAAGTGACTAGATCCCTTTTTTCGCTCATTGAATCCTCTGTGCCAGGCAGTACAATCCCGCAGCTTTGGGAATTTTGATTAATTGCTTGTGGGAAAGGGGATAATGAAAAAAATTGCGCTAGCAGGTCTGGCCGGAATGCTGTTGGTTTCTGCATCGGTCAATGCAATGAGCATCAGCGGTCAGGCGGGTAAAGAATACACCAATATTGGTGTCGGTTTTGGGACTGAATCGACGGGCCTGGCGTTAAGCGGTAACTGGACACATAACGACGACGACGGTGACGTCGCTGGCGTGGGGCTGGGGTTGAATCTGCCTCTAGGGCCGTTAATGGCGACCGTTGGCGGAAAAGGCGTTTACACCAACCCGAATTACGGCGATGAAGGTTATGCCGCAGCGGTAGGAGGTGGTTTGCAGTGGAAAATTGGCAACAGCTTCCGTTTGTTTGGCGAGTATTACTACTCTCCGGATTCACTCTCCAGCGGTATTCAAAGTTATGAGGAAGCGAATGCTGGCGCGCGTTACACCATTATGCGTCCAGTCAGTATTGAGGCGGGTTATCGCTACCTGAATTTGTCGGGTAAAGATGGTAACCGCGACAACGCCGTGGCTGACGGCCCGTATGTTGGGGTTAACGCCAGTTTCTGATCCCTTCCGGCGCGGCATTCTGTCGCGCCATTCAGTTTCTTACTACGCCTTATCTCCCTTTGCGTTATAGTGATTCGATAACAAAAGCAGGAGATAACCATGTTAAAAGTGGAAATGTTATCCACCGGGGATGAAGTGTTACACGGGCAAATCGTTGACACTAACGCTGCCTGGCTGGCCGATTTTTTCTTTCATCAGGGGCTGCCATTATCTCGCCTCAATACGGTGGGGGATAACCTTGATGACTTAGTCACCATTCTTCGCGAACGTAGTCAGCACGCCGATGTGCTGATCGTTAACGGCGGGCTGGGACCGACCAGCGATGATTTAAGCGCACTCGCCGCTGCGACAGCAAAAGGTGAAGGCCTGGTGCTGCATGAAGCCTGGCTCAAAGAGATGGAACGCTATTTCCACGAACGTGGACGAGTAATGGCACCGAGCAACCGTAAACAAGCGGAGCTGCCTGCCAGTGCTGAATTTATCAATAACCCGGTAGGCACCGCCTGTGGTTTTGCCGTGCAGCTTAATCGTTGCCTGATGTTCTTTACTCCCGGCGTACCGTCAGAATTTAAGGTGATGGTCGAGCACGAAATCCTGCCGCGCCTGCGCGAGCGTTTTTCTTTACCACAGCCGCCGGTTTGTCTGCGTTTAACTACCTTTGGTCGTTCGGAAAGCGATCTGGCACAAAGCCTGGACACTCTACAACTGCCGCCGGGCGTAACAATGGGCTATCGCTCTTCAATGCCGATTATCGAACTGAAACTCACCGGACCGGCAAGCGAGCAACAGGCGATGGAAAAACTGTGGCTGGACGTTAAACGTGTTGCCGGACAGAGCGTGATTTTCGAAGGCACCGAAGGACTGCCCGTGCAGATCAGTCGCGAATTGCAAAACCGCCAGTTCAGCCTGACGTTGAGCGAGTAATTCACCGGTGGTTTATTGGCTTTGCAACTTTCTCGCGCAGGTGCTCCATTGCTGGCGTGTGAAGTGGTTCCTTCACAGGAAGAAAACCTGGCGCAAACTGCGCACTGGATTACAGAACGGCGGGCCAACCATTTTGCCGGGCTGGCACTGGCTGTTTCGGGTTTCGAGAACGAACATCTCAACTTTGCGCTAGCCACACCAGACGGCACTTTCGCTCTGCGTGTGCGTTTCAGCACTACGCGCTACAGCCTGGCTATCCGTCAGGAAGTGTGCGCAATGATGGCACTGAATATGCTGCGCCGTTGGTTAAACGGCCAGGATATCGCCAGTGAGCATGGCTGGATTGAGGTTATTGAGTCCATGACCTTATCTGTCTGATTCCGCCACTCTGTGCCGGTTTACTGCACCGGCACATTCCCCCTCCGGCAAAACTTGTCCAACCTGTTGCACTCAATAAGAAAAAATCCGTGCACTGATTCACAAATTTGTGCGTAATTTCTCCAGTCCGCTGGACGAGGAGCGGGATTTGATGCGCTTCACAATTTTACTCCCCCTGAGCAACGAGACTGATTCCAGTATCTAAGACTGGAGTCCAGTATGTTGGAATCAAGCAAAGTTCCCGCCCTGACACGGGCTATTGATATTCTCAATTTGATTGCCCGCATTGGCCCCTGTAGTGCTGCGACGATCATTGACACATTGGGAATCCCTAAAAGCACGGCCTATTTGCTGCTTAATGAACTCAGGCGTCAGCGTTTTCTTAGCCTTGATCACCAGGAAAATTTTTGTTTGTGGACCAGGCTGGTGGAGCTTTCTGGTCATGCGTTAAGCAAGATGGATCTCCGGGAACTGGCTCGACCGCGTTTGACGCAACTGATGGATACCACCGGGCTGTTATGTCATCTGGGGATTATTGATAACGGCAGCGCTTATTACATTTTAAAAGTGGAGTCATCAGCCACTATCAGCGTGCGTTCCCATGAAGGAAAAAGCCTTTCGCTTTATCGCTCCGGAATAGGTAAATGCCTGCTTTCCTGGCAACCTGCAGCGGTACAGCAAAGTATTATCGAAGGGCTGGTCTGGGAGCAGGCGACACCCACAACGATTACTCATCCACAGCAACTTCACGAAGAACTGGCGCGTATTCGCCGTCAGGGCTGGAGCTATGACAACGGCGAAGATTACCCCGATGTCCGTTGTGTCGCTGCGCCGGTGTTTAACGCCAATAACGAGCTTACCGCTGCGATCTCGGTGGTCGGTACCCGCTTACAAATCAATGAAGAATACCGTGATTATCTGGCGGGCAAGTCCATTGCCTGCGCCAGGGATATTTCACGTCTGTTGGGATGGAAAAGTCCCTTTGACTTACAAGCCTCATAACAATGGAGAACATCATGACCCTACCAAAAATTAAACAGGTTCGCGCCTGGTTTACTGGCGGTGCGACAGCAGAAAAAGGCGCTGGCGGCGGTGATTATCACGACCAGGGGGCGAATCACTGGATAGACGATCATATTGCCACCCCGATGAGTAAATACCGCGATTACGAGCAGTCACGCCAGTCATTTGGCATTAACGTTCTTGGCACGTTGGTTGTTGAAGTCGAAGCAGAAAACGGCCAGACCGGATTCGCTGTTTCGACAGCCGGTGAAATGGGCTGTTTTATCGTCGAAAAACACCTTAACCGTTTCATTGAGGGTAAATGTGTCAGTGATATCAAACTGATCCACGATCAAATGCTCAATGCCACCCTGTATTACTCCGGCTCTGGTGGCTTGGTGATGAATACGATTTCCTGTGTCGATCTGGCTCTGTGGGATCTGTTCGGCAAAGTGGTCGGGCTTCCGGTTTATAAACTTTTAGGCGGCGCTGTTCGTGATGAGATTCAGTTCTACGCCACAGGTGCGCGTCCGGATCTGGCAAAAGAGATGGGCTTTATCGGTGGCAAAATGCCGACGCACTGGGGGCCACATGATGGCGATGCGGGGATCCGCAAAGATGCCGCTATGGTCGCGGATATGCGTGAAAAATGCGGTGAAGATTTCTGGTTAATGCTCGACTGCTGGATGAGTCAGGACGTGAACTATGCGACCAAACTAGCCCACGCTTGCGCGCCCTATAACCTGAAATGGATCGAAGAGTGCCTGCCGCCACAGCAGTATGAAGGTTATCGCGAACTGAAACGCAACGCGCCAGTCGGAATGATGGTCACCAGCGGTGAGCACCACGGCACACTGCAATCTTTTCGTACGCTTTCAGAAACCGGTATCGACATTATGCAGCCGGATGTTGGCTGGTGCGGTGGTTTAACCACGCTGGTGGAAATTGCCGCAATCGCCAAATCCAGGGGGCAACTGGTGGTGCCGCACGGTTCGTCTGTTTACTCTCACCATGCGGTGATCACCTTCACCAATACGCCATTCAGCGAATTCCTGATGACCAGCCCGGATTGTTCAACGATGCGTCCGCAGTTTGACCCGATTCTGCTCAATGAGCCGGTTCCGGTGAATGGTCGTATTCATAAATCAGTGCTTGATAAACCCGGTTTTGGCGTCGAACTCAATCGTGACTGCAATTTGAAACGCCCCTACAGCCACTAATCACTCCGGGCGTTGCTGTGACAACGGTAACGCCCACATATTCTAAGGAGCTTTTTATGAGCACCGCTTTGCTTGACGCCGTGGTGAAGAAAAACCGTGTGCGTTTAATTCCGTTTATGTTGGCGCTGTATGTGCTGGCGTTTCTCGACCGTTCGAATATCGGTTTTGCCAAACAGACCTACCAGATTGATACCGGGTTGAGTAATGAAGCTTATGCGCTGGGAGCAGGCATTTTCTTTGTGGTATATGCGTTTCTGGGGGTTCCGGCGAATCTTTTGATGCGCAAACTGGGGGCCAGAACCTGGATTGGTACGACAACACTGCTGTGGGGATTTCTTTCGGCAGCCATGGCATGGGCCGATACTGAAGCGAAATTTCTGATAGTTCGCACTCTGCTTGGTGCTGCGGAGGCCGGATTTTTCCCTGGTATGATTTATCTCACCTCGCAATGGTTTCCGCAGCGTAATCGCGCCAGCATTATGGGGCTGTTCTATATGGGCGCACCGCTGGCGTTAACACTGGGATCACCGCTTTCCGGCGCGCTGTTGGAGATGCATGGATTTATGGGGCATCCCGGCTGGTTCTGGATGTTTGTGATTGAAGGATTGTTGGCAGTCGGTGCTGGGGTATTCACATTCTTTTGGCTTGATGACACACCGGAGCAGGCACGTTTTCTGAGTAAACAAGAAAAAACGTTGCTTATCAATCAACTGGCAAGTGAAGAACAACAGAAAGTGACTTCTCGGCTGAGCGATGCGCTGCGTAATGGCCGAGTCTGGCAACTAGCGATTATCTACCTGACCATTCAGGTGGCGGTTTACGGATTAATTTTCTTCCTGCCGACCCAGGTTGCGGCATTGCTGGGAACAAAAGTGGGCTTTACAGCGTCGGTGGTCACCGCCATTCCGTGGGTTGCGGCCTTGTTTGGGACCTGGCTTATTCCGCGCTATTCCGATAAAACCGGCGAACGGCGTAATGTCGCAGCGCTGACATTACTGGCGGCGGGCATTGGTATTGGTCTGTCCGGGCTGCTTTCTCCAGTAATGGCGATCGTAGCGCTGTGTGTTGCAGCTATCGGGTTTATTGCCGTGCAGCCGGTGTTCTGGACGATGCCGACACAACTGCTTTCCGGTACGGCGCTGGCTGCGGGGATTGGTTTTGTAAACCTGTTTGGTGCAGTGGGCGGGTTTATTGCCCCGATCCTGCGCGTGAAAGCAGAAACGTTATTTGCCAGCGATGCGGCAGGATTACTGACACTGGCAGCGGTGGCGGTCATCGGTTCGCTGATTATTTTCACTCTGCGTGTAAATCGTACTGTTGCGCAGACCGACGTGGCACATCATTAAATAGGTTAAGGAACACGATGAACGCATTATTAACCAATCCCTTTAAAGAACGTTTACGCAAGGGCGAAGTGCAAATTGGTCTGTGGTTAAGCTCGACTACTTCTTATATGGCAGAAATTGCCGCTACTTCCGGTTATGACTGGTTGCTGATTGACGGGGAGCACGCGCCAAACACCATTCAGGATCTTTATCACCAGCTACAGGCGGTAGCGCCCTATGCCAGCCAACCCGTGATCCGTCCGGTGGAAGGCAGTAAATCGCTGATTAAACAAGTTCTGGATATTGGCGCGCAAACTCTATTGATCCCGATGGTCGATACTGCCGATCAGGCTCGTCAGGTGTCGTCTGCCACGCGCTATCCTCCCTACGGTGAGCGTGGTGTTGGGGCCAGTGTGGCACGGGCTGCGCGCTGGGGACGCATTGAGAATTACATGGCGCAAGTCAACGATTCGCTTTGTCTGTTAGTGCAGGTGGAAAGTAAAACGGCACTGGATAACCTGGACGAGATCCTCGACGTCGAAGGGATTGATGGCGTGTTTATTGGACCAGCGGATCTTTCTGCGTCGTTGGGCTACCCGGATAACGCCGGGCACCCGGAAGTGCAGCGAATTATTGAAACCAGCATTCGGCGGATCCGTGCTGCGGGTAAAGCGGCTGGTTTTCTGGCTGTGGCTCCTGATATGGCGCAGCAATGCCTGGCGTGGGGAGCGAACTTTGTCGCTGTTGGCGTTGACACGATGCTCTACAGCGATGCCCTGGATCAACGACTGGCGATGTTTAAATCAGGCAAAAATGGGCCACGCATAAAAGGTAGTTATTGATATCAAAGGCCCATGGGGATCGGCTGTGGGCCTGTGTTAATTAGTGGTTATTCGCTGCCAGATCGGCTTCGCTTAGCTGGGTGGCCGCGAGCACCTGGTCACGATCAATGCCCTGTTCCAGCATGCGCAAAGCAATTTTAATGGCTTGTTCATGCATACCTTCCTGCCAGCCAATTTGATGCCCTTCCTGCCGTAGCCGTTCAGCAATAGTCATTAATCTCTCCTTTTGTAGTGGTGAACGTTCGGCAATCTCCTCAATAAAACGGGTGAAACGGGAGGTATCGCCGCATTGCAGCAGATAATTAAACAGTGTTTGTAGCTGGCTGTCATTAGTGAAGCCTCTAACCAAAAGCGTGGTGATCCTGTCGACCATGCCGATTAAATCGCGGTCGCGAATATGCTTTTGAATCAGTTCCAGCAGAGCTATACGCCGATGTTGCATGATCTCATCGTCAGGTACGATGGTGATATCCACCAACGGAAAAGCTTCGGTGTACAACTGCCGGGCAAGTTGCGGATCGTCAAACTCATCCAGCCAGTTAAGTGAGTACGGGTAGGGCGATGTTTCGCCATGATAAAACAGCAATGGCACCACCAGCGGAACTCTGTCATAGCCTTTATCCAGGTGACGCTGCATGGCGGCAGTGGCATAGCGCATTAGCCGAAAAGCCATATTCTTTTCTGCAGAGCTTTGATGTTCAATCACGCAGTAGATATAGCCGTCACCGTCGCTGGTTTCCACGGACCACAAAACATCCGAGTAGTAAGCGCGTAAACTTTTTTCAATAAAACTAGTGGGTTCCAGGCGTAAGGTTTGCAGGTTGCAAAGCTTGCGCAGTGGTTCTGGTAAATGTATTTCGAGAAAATCCCGTGCGGTTTCGGGTGTGAACATAAAGGTTTTAAATACCGCATCATGCGGGGAGGAGGTTGTTGATTCGGTCATGGTTGTCCGTCACCTGATATTTATGATGACGCGACATTACGGTTATCCTAGGCCTTTGACATCTGCCAGTTTCAGCCTTTGCGAGACGTTTTCAGAGGAATTTTCACTGCGTTGCAACGCATACATTGGGCACGGAATCGTGTACGCAAAAATGCCCGGTAACCACATGCTTACCGGGCATCAGAAAGGAGTTTAAGCCAGCGCCTGGGCCAGTAGCGTAATCGGATGTTCGCAGCGAAGACTTGTGGACATCTCAATCTGCCATTTACAGGTTTCGCAGTCGGTGACCACCAGATCTGCGCCGCTTTCTTCTATCTGGCGGAACAGTGGTGCGCCGATGGCTTGTGAGGTGGGGTAGTTCTCTTTTTTGAAACCGTAAGTACCCGCAATACCGCAGCACTGGGAATCCAGCACCGTTAACTCAAGCCCCGGGATTTTACGCAACAGCTCCAGGGTGTAGAGCGTCCAGCCCATTTTTTCCATATGGCACGGAGTGTGATAAACCACTTTCAGCGGCAGCGGTTTCAGCGGTAACGTTTTGCCTTCGTCCAGCTTGCGCCACAGCCAGCGGGTTGCCAGTTCGATATGATCGCGCAAGCCTTTGTTGTCGACATTCAGCACTTCCGGGTATTCGTCGCGCAGGGCAAATGTACAGGTTGAGGAGGTGGCAATCACCGGAATGCCTTTTACTCCCACAGCTTCGCGGATCGACTCTACATTCGTAATTGCCTGTTTGCGTGCTTTATCGGTAAAGCCGTTGGCGATTAGCGGTACGCCGCAGCATTTTTCTTTGCTGAGCAGTTGTACACCGGTACCCATTGCGTTGAGCACTTTAATTAAATCTTTACCTAACTGCGGATGGTTGTAGTTAACGAAGCAGCCGTGAAAGAAAGCGACCTGGTCTTTATATTGTGCTTGCTGAGCCGCTATGCTGCGATACCAGCGACGGAACGTGCCGAAGGAGTATTTCGGTAGCGTGCGACGATGATCGATTTTTAACGCCGCATCAAGCAGCTGCCGCACCGGTTTCAGCGAGGTAGCGGTGTTGACGATTGGTGCGAACGGCGTGGAAACGCTACCCATCAGGTCGGTATGACTCAACACAAAATTACGCAGCGACGGGCGCGTGGTGTCATATTTTGCCCGCGCGCGCTGGATAATATCGCCAATCTTCACATCGGACGGGCAGGCGACTTCACAACGTTTGCAGTTGATGCAATATTTCAGCGCCTCGTCATACAGTGCGCCATCTTTCAAACGCAGACGCTCGCCATCCGGCCCGGCTTGTTTTGGCCCTGGATAACCGGGATTCACCCGGCTCACCGGGCAGGCGGTGGTGCAGACGGTGCACTTAATGCAGTTTTCGAAGCTGGTGTCGTTCATTGTTGGCCTCCTGCGCGTTGGGCAATCTGTTGAGCGGCATGTAAAGCACTGACGGCACAAACACCGCCGCCGCATCCCTGGGCGATGGGATCAAATCCGCCCAGCACCGAACCGATGGCAAACAGGTTCTCAATGGTTTGCCCTGCCTGCGACGGGCGTAGCGTCTCATCAGTGGTTACACCGAACTGCTGCCACGGTTGCGGCGCAAAAAAATCGCCCTTATACCATTCACCCCGCGTGGCGGTTTGTAGCACATCAAGGCCGAGAATCGGCTCGCGAATGCCGTTACGTTCCGCTACCAGTCCGCCACTAAAGAAACTGCCGCTGGCGAGAACCGCGAAATGTGGACGTAGCGGAATATCGGCGTGATTGCGGGTCCAGATTTCATTCACTACGCCATTTTTACAGGTCACTTTTTTCACTTCATCGCCCGGCATCCACACGCCACCCTGGCGCACAAACTGGCGCTGTAACTGGTTTTGCAGACGAATGCCCAGCACGGAAGGCGGCAGCGTTGGCAAAAGCATCAGTGAACAAAGTAGTTTTTCATTCAACCAACGCCACAGTTTGTCATCGGCTAGGCCGAAGCAGGCAGGCATCAGGATCATTTCGCAGGTATTGGCGACAGGAATAAGCGCATCAAGTAACAGCGGCCAGTTTTCTTCATTATCAAGGAAACGGGCGATATTCACAGCGCGAAATTCGGTGGCGTTATTGCGCAGGACATCCAGTTCCGGCAGCTCTATTTCTGCGGTTTCAACCGAAAGATCCAGTTCGTGCAACGAAGCCGCCGCAAGATGCGCCTGAAAATCCATCAGGCCGCTTATCCCGACCACACATATTTTCTTCGCGGGCAACGGCCAGACGGGGACTTCTGGCGAACTTAGCCAGGTAGAGCGCAGAGTGCCGAGCGGCGTAATCCGCTGGTGAGCCAGTTCTACGCTGCCCTGCAATTGCGCACCGCTTTCAGCGATTAATGCCTGCGCCTGGCAAGCGAGATCGAGCACGCGTTGTGGCCCGAGAAGAGAGTAAGGATGTGCAGGTGCCTGCTGACGCAAAGATTCCAGTCCACTGTGAATGTCTGCCACGGGTTGACCATCTGGCAGATGGCTCAGCAAATCCAGCGAACCGGATGAGAAATGCAACGCGCTTTGACCACGCGTGACAATGGCACAGCGCAGGCCGTGTTTTTGCAGTTGCAGGCCACAGAGTAATCCGGCGAGGCCGCCGCCCATAATGACAGTATCAAAGCGCATCTTTCTGCTCCTTCTCCAGACCACACAGTCCCTGATAAACCCAGCGGGTAAATTCGCTTTCGCGCAGTGCGTCTCCCCAGGCGATGGGTTGCACGCCTTTCCAGCGTTCGTTAAGGAAGGTGGAAAGTTGCTCGATAGATTGCGCGGACGTCGTGACGTTAAACCGTTGCAGCAGTCCGGCAGCGCGGCAGGCGCAGAGTTCGCCCTGGCAGGTGCCCATCCCCACACGGGTACGACGGCGTAAATCCAGCAGGCTATTAACGTTTAAATTTTCTACCGCGTACTGCACTTCACCCGCAGTTACCGCTTCGCACTCACATACCAGGCTACGGTGCAGACGGCCTTCGCTCAGCCAGGCAGGCGTGCGATCGCCATGACGATAAACCGCAGAACCGCGCAGCGGGGCAGGCAGGGAGATGACTTTACGCAAGGTAACTTCAGCGGGTTCTTGTGAACCAGGCAGTGCCAGATCGGCAGTCGTACAGGGGCGCGTGTTGCCCAGTTTGCGGCATACCGCGTCGGTAGCCCATTCAGCCATCAGCCGATAGGTCATCAGTTTGCCACCGGTGATGGTGATAAATCCGTCCAGACCATCGCGTTCAGCATGGTCGAGCAGCACGATGCCACGGCTGACGTTACGTCCGCTCGGATCGTCATCGCTGGCAACCAGCGGGCGCACGCCAGAATAGGCCCGCAAAATGCGCGTTTTCGCCATCACGGGGGCCAGTTTTTCCCCTTCACGCAGCAGAATATCAACCTCTTCTGCCGTCACTCGATTATCGTCAATCTCGTTGTAATCAATACGTAAAGAGGTGGTACCAATCAGCGAAATGGTATCGCCAGGCACCAGAATATCGGCGTCGGAAGGTTTACGGCAGCGGTTGATCACATGCTGGTTAATGCGGTGATCCATGATCAGCAGCGATCCTTTCGCCGGGAACATGCGAATGCGCAGATCGGCATATTCGGCAATGTGTTGCCCCCAGATCCCAGCGGCATTAACCACGACAGGTGCATGAAGGGCCTGAGTTTCGCCGGTGAGATGGTTACGTACACGAACACCGCACACCGTCGCGCCTTCACGAATCAGCCCCGTGACTTCATGAGCGGTAAGGATAACGGCACCGTGTTCTTTGGCATCCAGCATGTTTGCTGCGGTCAGACGAAATGGATCAACGGTGCCATCCGGAACTTTCACCGCGCCAATCAGTGCCGGGTTAACGGCAGGTTCGATAATGCGCGCTTGCTGCGGGTCTATAGCTTCTGCGCTGATCCCTGCTTCTTCGCAGGCGCGAATAAAAGTGGCCTGGAATGAGAGGTCATCTTCCGGCAGGGTGATAAACAGGCCGTTGGTTGGTTCAACGCAGTGACGTGCAATGCGTTTCAGGATCTGGTTTTCACTAATGCATTCGCGGGCCGATTCCGCATCGGTTACCGCATAGCGCGCACCGCTGTGCAGCAGGCCGTGGTTACGCCCGGTGGCACCGGTTGCGATGTCGTGGCGCTCAACCAAAATCACGCGCAGCCCGCGCAGGGCACAGTCGCGGGCAATCCCGGCTCCCGTTGCGCCGCCGCCAATGATAATCACGTCACTTGATTGCGAGTCGCGAGTTTTCATTGTTATCCCTCTGAAGTTCGTTTTTTACCATTTAGCCATAGTAAAAACATGAATTGTTTGATTTCGCGCATGTTCGCTCATAATTCGAAAGTGAAACGTGATTTCATGCGTCATTTTGAACATTTTGTAAATCTTATTTAATAATGTGTGCGGCAATTCACATTTAATTTATGAATGTTTTCTTAACATCGCGGCAACTCAAGAAACGGCAGGTTCTCTCACTGAATCAGGCTGTTAATCATAAATAAGACCACGGGCCACGGAGGCTATCAATGTTGAGTATTTTTAAACCAGCGCCACACAAAGCGCGCTTACCTGCTGCGGAGATCGATCCGACTTATCGTCGATTGCGCTGGCAAATTTTCTTGGGGATATTCTTTGGCTATGCGGCTTACTATTTGGTTCGTAAGAACTTTGCGCTTGCTATGCCTTATCTGGTCGAGCAGGGATTCTCTCGCGGTGATTTAGGTTTCGCGCTTTCGGGGATCTCGATCGCTTATGGATTTTCGAAATTCATAATGGGTTCGGTATCAGATCGCTCGAATCCGCGCGTTTTCCTCCCCGCAGGTTTGATTCTGGCGGCGGCAGTGATGTTGTTTATGGGCTTTGTGCCATGGGCGACGTCGAGCATTGCGGTGATGTTTGTACTTTTGTTCCTCTGCGGTTGGTTCCAGGGGATGGGGTGGCCGCCGTGTGGTCGTACTATGGTGCACTGGTGGTCGCAGAAAGAACGTGGCGGCATTGTGTCAGTGTGGAACTGTGCGCACAACGTTGGTGGTGGTATTCCGCCGCTGCTGTTCCTGCTGGGGATGGCCTGGTTCAATGACTGGCATGCGGCGCTCTATATGCCTGCTTTCTGCGCCATTCTGGTGGCATTATTCGCCTTTGCGATGATGCGCGATACCCCGCAATCCTGTGGCTTGCCGCCGATCGAAGAGTACAAAAATGATTATCCGGACGACTATAACGAAAAAGCGGAACAGGAGCTGACGGCGAAGCAAATCTTCATGCAGTACGTACTGCCGAACAAACTGCTGTGGTATATCGCCATCGCCAACGTGTTCGTTTATCTGCTGCGTTACGGCATCCTCGACTGGTCACCGACTTATCTGAAAGAGGTTAAGCATTTCGCGCTGGATAAATCCTCCTGGGCCTACTTCCTTTATGAATATGCAGGTATTCCGGGCACTCTGCTGTGCGGCTGGATGTCGGATAAAGTCTTCCGTGGCAACCGTGGGGCAACCGGCGTTTTCTTTATGACACTGGTGACCATCGCGACTATCGTTTACTGGATGAACCCGGCAGGTAACCCAACCGTCGATATGATTTGTATGATTGTTATCGGCTTCCTGATCTACGGTCCTGTGATGCTGATCGGTCTGCATGCGCTGGAACTGGCACCGAAAAAAGCGGCAGGTACGGCAGCGGGCTTTACCGGGCTGTTTGGTTACCTGGGCGGTTCGGTGGCGGCGAGCGCGATTGTTGGCTACACCGTGGACTTCTTCGGCTGGGATGGCGGCTTTATGGTAATGATTGGCGGCAGCATTCTGGCGGTTATCTTGTTGATTGTTGTGATGATTGGCGAAAAACGTCGCCATGAACAATTACTACAAAAACGCAACGGAGGCTAATGGCATGAAATTGACGCTGAAAAACCTTAGCATGGCGATCATGATGAGCACTATAGTCATGGGAAGCAGTGCAATGGCGGCGGACAGCAACGAAAAAATAGTCATCGCCCATCGCGGTGCCAGTGGATATTTGCCGGAGCATACGCTGCCAGCAAAAGCGATGGCGTATGCGCAGGGAGCGGATTATCTGGAACAGGATTTGGTGATGACCAAAGACGACCATCTGGTTGTTCTGCATGACCATTATCTCGATCGTGTTACTGATGTTGCCGATCGTTTCCCGGATCGGGCGCGCAAAGACGGTCGTTACTACGCGATAGATTTCACGCTGGATGAAATTAAGTCGTTGAAATTTACCGAAGGTTTCGATATTGAAAACGGTAAAAAAGTGCAGACTTATCCGGGGCGTTTCCCAATGGGTAAGTCCGACTTCCGGGTGCACACCTTTGAAGAAGAGATTGAATTTGTTCAGGGGTTAAATCACTCTACCGGGAAAAATATCGGTATTTATCCAGAAATCAAAGCGCCGTGGTTCCATCATCAGGAAGGGAAGGATATTGCGGCAAAAACGCTGGAAGTGCTGAAGAAATATGGTTACACCGGTAAAGACGATAAAGTTTATTTGCAATGTTTTGATGCTGATGAGCTGAAGCGTATTAAGAATGAGCTGGAACCCAAAATGGGCATGGAGCTCAATCTGGTACAGCTGATTGCCTATACCGACTGGAATGAAACGCAGCAGAAACAGCCGGATGGAAGCTGGGTTAATTACAACTACGACTGGATGTTTAAGCCGGGTGCCATGAAACAGGTGGCGGAATATGCAGATGGTATTGGTCCGGATTACCATATGTTGATTGAGGAGACATCGCAGCCGGGTAATATCAAACTCACTGGCATGGTGCAAGATGCTCAGCAGAATAAACTGGTAGTGCATCCTTATACCGTGCGGTCAGATAAACTGCCTGAATACACTCCTGATGTGAATCAGTTATATGATGCTCTGTATAACAAAGCGGGTGTAAATGGGCTGTTTACTGATTTCCCTGATAAGGCAGTAAAATTTCTTAATAAAGAGTAATGTTACTGCAGGATGGCGTTCATGCGCCATCCTGTCTCATATCAAATTTTTCCAATCGCCACTAATTGTTCCATGCACATTTGTAGTAAAAACAGTGGACTGCCTTCTACCGGCTTTTCTTTAGCCAGCAACGAAATCTGTCGATAGAAAGTTGGTTCGAGAGGAACGGAACACAATTCACCTGCAATGCTTTTCAGCGTTAACTCTGGTTGTAAGGCGATGCCTAATCCCTGTCGAATAAAATTCATCGCTGTATCCGCCTGATTAAATTCACATTTTATCTGCTGGGCGCACTATTAGTGGTAGTGGCTGGTGGAATCTATGCGCTGCAAATGAAGGGTAAAAGCGGTGTCAAGCTAGTAGTGGCAAAAGAAATTCATTAATACGACACGTTTCATTAAGATTTTCCTCAGGTAACCACCTATAGTCATTGTCGTTAATAAAAACGACAGGCGATAGGGTATGGCAGTTTCAGCAAAGTACGACGAATTTAATCACTGGTGGGCAACAGAGGGCGACTGGGTTGAAGAGCCTAACTATCGCCGTAATGGTATGAGCGGGGTGCAATGCGTCGAGCGCAACGGCAAAAAGCTGTATGTAAAGCGCATGACGCATCATCTGTTTCATTCTGTACGTTATCCGTTCGGCCGACCAACGATTGTCCGTGAGGTTGCGGTAATTAAATAACTGGAACGGGCCGGTGTCATCGTGCCGAAGATCGTTTTTGGTGAAGCGGTGAAAATTGAGGGTGAATGGCGAGCGTTGCTGGTGACTGAAGATATGGCGGGGTTCATCAGCATTGCTGACTGGTATGCCCAGCATGCAGTATCGCCTTATTCTGACGAAGTACGGCAAGCCATGTTGAAAGCAGTGGCGCTGGCGTTTAAGAAAATGCATAGCATTAATCGTCAGCATGGCTGTTGTTATGTTCGCCATATCTATGTGAAAACAGAAGGTAAGGCAGAAGCTGGTTTTCTTGACCTGGAGAAAAGTCGTCGCCGCTTGCGTCGCGATAAAGCGATTAATCATGACTTCCGCCAGCTGGAAAAATATCTGGAGCCAATCCCCAAAGCGGACTGGGAGCAGGTGAAAGCGTATTACTACGCCATGTAATCGTTGTAGGCCAGATAAGACACATAAGCGTTGTATCTGGCACTACAACCAATTCACATCTCGATTTCAATATCGCCTTTTGCCCGGCAACAACAGGGCAAAATTTCCCCCGGCTGAATAAAGGCTAACGGTTCGGCAATCCAGTCAACTTGACCTGCAACCAGGCGTGTGCGACAGGAGCCGCAGTAACCTTCGCGACACTGGTACTCAACCGCCACATTGTGGGATTCCAGCGCTGCCAGAAGGGAAGGGTGTTCATCCTGGCACAGCAGTTGTGTGCCAGTGATGCGCAGGGTAACGCGGGCCATCAGAGCTGGAAGTTACTCAAATCGTCGGTGTCCACTTCCGAGTCAATCTGCCCGACCAGATAAGAACTGACTTCCACTTCCTGCGGAGCAACCTGCACGTTATCAGACACCAGCCAAGTGTTGATCCACGGGATCGGGTTGGAGCGCGTCTGGAACGGCAGATCCAAACCGACTGCCTGCATACGGATATTGGTGATGTATTCAACGTACTGGCAGAGAATGTCTTTATTCAGACCAATCATCGAACCGTCGCGGAACAGATAATCCGCCCAGTCTTTCTCCTGTTGAGCTGCCTGAACAAACAGGTCATAGCACTCCTGCTTACACTCTTCGGCAATTTCCGCCATCTCAGGATCGTCCGCGCCGCTGCGCAGCAGATTCAGCATATGCTGGGTGCCGGTCAGGTGCAGGGCTTCGTCGCGGGCAATCAGGCGAATAATTTTGGCGTTGCCTTCCATCAATTCGCGTTCTGCAAAGGCAAAGGAACAAGCAAAGCTGACGTAGAAGCGGATCGCTTCCAGCGCGTTAACGCTCATCAGGCAAAGATACAGTTTTTTCTTCAGCTCGCGCAGGCTAACGGTTACGGTTTTACCGTTAACGGTGTGGGTGCCTTCGCCCAGAAGGTGCCAGTAGCTGGTCATTTCGATCAGTTCATCGTAATAGCTGGAGATCCCTTCCGCACGTTTCTGGATCTGCTCGTTGGTGACGATATCGTCAAACACAACAGACGGATCGTTAACGATATTACGAATGATATGAGTATAGGAACGGGAATGAATCGTTTCTGAGAACGCCCAGGTTTCGACCCAGGTTTCCAGTTCCGGAATAGAAATAAGCGGCAATAGCGCCACGTTCGGACTACGACCCTGAATGGAATCCAGCAGCGTCTGATATTTCAGGTTGCTGATAAAAATGTGTTTTTCGTGCTCCGGCAGCGCCTGGTAATCGATACGGTCGCGGGAGACGTCAACTTCTTCCGGACGCCAGAAGAAAGAGAGCTGCTTTTCGATCAGCTTTTCGAAGATGTCATATTTTTGCTGATCGTAGCGGGCCACGTTGACCGGCTGACCAAAGAACATCGGTTCTTTGAGCTGATCATTTTTCGTCTGTGAAAAGGTGGTATATGCCATGAGTGTGTCCTGTTGGGAGTTTAATGCCGGATAAGGCATTTTACGCCGCATCCTGTGCCTGATGCGACGCTGGCGCGTCTTATCAGGCCTACAAATCCGAGCCGTAGGCCGGATAAGGCGTTCACGCTGCATCCGGCATCTCAATATCAGATCTTACATGCGCCGCTTTCGCAGCCATCGTCCTGGATTGACGGTACCAGATCGTCCTGCGCGTCTTCAGCGCCGTCACGGGTGTTCTGATAATACAGCGTTTTGACCCCGAATTTGTAGGCGGTGAGCAGGTCTTTCAGCAACTGCTGCATCGGCACTTTTCCTGACGGGAAACGTGACGGATCGTAGTTGGTGTTAGCAGAGATCGACTGATCGATAAATTTCTGCATGATACCTACCAGTTGCAGGTAGCCATCGTTACCCGGCATTTCCCACAGCAGCTCATAGGCGTCGTGCAGGTGCTCGTAGTCCGGCACCACCTGGCGCAAAATACCGTCTTTCGACGCTTTGATGCTGACGTAACCGCGCGGCGGTTCAATACCGTTAGTGGCGTTAGAGATCTGCGAAGAGGTCTCGGACGGCATCAGGGCAGAAAGCGTGGAGTTACGCAGGCCGTGCGTTTTGATTGATTCACGCAATGCTTCCCAGTCGTAATGCAGCGGCTCATTAGCGATGGCATCCAGATCTTTCTTATAGGTATCGATCGGCAGGATCCCTTTCGCGTAAGTGGTTTCGTTAAACCACGGGCACTCGCCTTGCTCTTTAGCCAGCTCATTAGACGCTTTCAGCAGGTAATACTGAATCGCTTCGAAGGTTTTATGCGTCAGGTTGTTGGCGCTGCCGTCGGAGTAGCGTTTACCGTGCTTCGCCAGGTAGTAAGCGAAGTTGATCACACCAATACCCAGCGTACGACGACCCATCGCTCCACGTTTGGCGGCCGGGATCGGGTAATCCTGATAATCCAGCAGCGCGTCAAGTGCACGAACCGCCAGAATTGCCAGCTCTTCCAGTTCATCCAGGTTATTAATTGCGCCTAGGTTGAAAGCAGACAGCGTACACAGCGCGATTTCACCGTTCTCGTCGTTGACGTCGTTCAGCGGTTTGGTCGGCAGGGCTATCTCCAGGCACAGGTTAGACTGACGCACTGGCGCGATGGCCGGATCAAACGGGCTATGGGTATTACAGTGGTCAACGTTCTGAATATAGATACGACCGGTAGACGCACGTTCCTGCATCATCAGCGAGAACAGCTCAACGGCTTTCACACGCTGCTTGCGGATGCTGTCGTCTTTCTCA
Organism: Shigella sp. FC1567; assembly: GCF_001743015.1. Lineage (NCBI taxonomy): Bacteria > Pseudomonadati > Pseudomonadota > Gammaproteobacteria > Enterobacterales > Enterobacteriaceae > Shigella > Shigella sp. FC1567. Next base: position 2,084 of record NZ_MIIV01000508.1, on the reverse strand, counting down.
TATTTGGTATACAGACGTTCAAACTCTTCCTGATCGGCGAAGAACGCGTCGTACAGCCCCGGTACGTCGGACGGGCTGAACAGGGTGATATCTTCACCTTTCAGCAGACGGGTATACATCAGTTTGTTGATTTGTACCCCGTAGTCCATATGACGCACGCGGTTGCCTTCCACACCACGGTTGTTTTTCAACACCAGCAGGCTTTCCACTTCCAGATGCCACATCGGGTAGAACAGCGTTGCCGCACCGCCGCGCACACCGCCCTGAGAGCAGGATTTCACCGCTGTCTGGAAATGTTTGTAGAACGGAATGCAGCCGGTATGGAACGCTTCACCACCGCGAATCGGGCTACCCAGCGCACGAATACGCCCGGCGTTGATGCCGATCCCGGCACGCTGGGAAACGTATTTAACAATTGCGCTGGAGGTGGCGTTGATGGAATCCAGGCTGTCACCGCACTCGATCAGTACGCAGGAGCTGAACTGACGAGTCGGGGTACGCACGCCGGACATGATTGGCGTCGGCAGCGAAATTTTAAATGTGGAAACCGCGTCGTAAAAACGCTTCACATATTGCAGGCGCGTTTCACGCGGGTAGTTCGAGAACAGGCACGCGGCAACCAGAATATAAAGGAACTGGGCGCTCTCATAGATTTCGCCGGTCACGCGGTTCTGTACCAGATATTTGCCTTCCAGCTGCTTAACGGCAGCATAAGAGAAGGTCATATCACGGTCGTGATCGATAAACGTGTCCATCTGCTTGAACTCTTCTTCCGTGTAGTCTTCCAGCAGATGATTATCGTATTTGCCCATCTCGACCATTTTCACCACGTGGTCGTACAGCGCAGGTGGCTCAAACTGGCCGTAGGCTTTTTTACGCAGGTGGAAGATCGCCAGGCGCGCGGCGAGATACTGATAATCCGGCGCATCACGGGAGATCAGGTCTGCGGCAGCCTTGATAATGGTTTCGTGGATGTCAGAGGTCTTGATACCGTCATAAAACTGAATGTGGGAGCGCAGCTCGACCTGGGAAATCGAAACGTTATGCAGTCCTTCTGCCGCCCAATCCAGAACGCGATGGATTTTGTCGAGATTGATGCGCTCTGTGCTACCGTCGCGCTTTGTCACCAGCAGATTCTGATTCATGTATGTCGTACCTGTTTTTGGAATTCTTTCCGCAATAGTTTCATGCAGACTACCTGTAGTACGGGAAGCTGCTTAGAACACTATATATAGGGGGTATGTTTGGGATTCACTGCAAGATAGTGTGAAAATGGCCCTCTTGCAAGTGCATAACTTTGTGGATAACTCAGGAAGGAAAAAGTGGCTTTCGCGCACCTTAGGTCAGACAAGGTGTCCGGGAAAGTCAATGGGAAGAGAAAAATTTGTTAAAAATAACTGTTCGGCGATTTCTTGAACGGCAGAATAGGTTGGATAAATTGATATAGATGGTTTATTAATCTTTTTGCTAATGATTGCAAAAATTGATCTAAGCACGAGTCATCACATAATCTGATGTATCAGTTGTGGTCAATATATAAGCGAATGTAAGCGATTGTTGATGTCGAAATGGTTGTTTTCTATTCGGTTATTGTTAAATGCGAAGCCATTTTGTTAATTTACCTTATATTATAAAAAAATTATTCATTACTTTAATTTAGTTTAAATATAACTGGTATCCCTTAAGGTTATTAACTTGAATTATGACGCACTGATATTATTCATCAAATAATAACAAAATAGCCATTGCATCGGGTTGGACAATTTACAAAAGAAAGATAACCCATATTGTATAATGCGTTTAAATATGCCGTCTTATATAAAATGATGGTCAGATTAATATGCGGATTATCTTTCTACGCAAGGGTAATGCTGCCAACTTACTGATTTAGTGTATGATGGTGATTTTAAGGTGCTTGCGTGGCTTCCATTTCCATCAGATGTCCTTCCTGCTCCGCTACTGAAGGCGTGGTGCGTAACGGCAAAAGCACTGCCGGACATCAGCGCTATCTCTGCTCTCATTGCCGTAAAACATGGCAACTACAGTTCACTTACACCGCCTCTCAGCCCGGTACGCACCAGAAA
>NZ_MIIV01000507.1:0-21111 GCF_001743015.1 Shigella sp. FC1567 | reverse complement strand
TGGCTGTTTTACGCGTATGACAGGATACGGAGGACGGTTGTGGCGCACGTCTTCGGTGAACGCACTCTGGCCACACTGGAGCGTCTTCTGAGCCTGCTGCCGGCCTTTGAGGTCGTGGTATGGATGACGGATGGCTGGCCGCTGTATGAATCACGCCTGAAGGGAAAGCTGAACGTTATCAGCAAGCGTTACACTCAGCGCATTGAGCGACATAATCTGAATCTGAGACAACATCTGGCAAGGCTGGGACGGAAGTCACTGTCGTTCTCAAAATCGGTGGAGCTGCATGACAAGGTCATCGGGCATTATCTGAACATAAAACACTATCAGTAAGTTGGAGTCATTACCTCAGTTCACTTATAATTTCTTGCTTTGTAATTTTAATTGATAACGATCAATGTTAAGGGCTCAGAATAATCACATTATTTTTTCTCCTAACCATAAAGGATTAGTTTATCGGCGTTAAATCTTTTCTCATACACTATCGGGTTAGGGAAAATATCTGGTGTTGGGGACAGAGTCAGCAGCGTATTAATTGAATGCTTAATATCAGGCTGCTGAATTGTCAGCACTGTGTTTGCGAAGAGGATGCGAAATAAATGAACCCGGTTGATCGTCCACTATTAGATATTGGCTTAACGCGATTAGAATTCTTGCGTATATCAGGAAAAGGCCTTGCTGGTCTAACAATTGCCCCTGCGTTACTGTCACTTTTGGGTTGCAAACAGGAAGATATTGATAGCGGCACAGTAGGGTTGATAAATACACCCAAAGGGGTGCTGGTGACCCAGCGAGCGCGATGCACGGGTTGCCACCGCTGTGAAATCTCTTGTACCAACTTCAACGATGGCTCAGTAGGGACATTCTTCTCCCGTATCAAAATCCATCGCAATTATTTCTTTGGCGACAACGGGGTTGGCTCTGGCGGCGGCCTGTATGGCGATCTCAACTATACCGCGGACACCTGCCGTCAATGCAAAGAGCCGCAATGCATGAACGTCTGCCCGATTGGTGCGATTACCTGGCAGCAGAAAGAAGGCTGTATTACCGTCGATCATAAACGCGGTATTGGCTGTAGCGCCTGTACTACGGCATGCCCGTGGATGATGGCCACCGTAAATACCGAAAGTAAAAAATCCTCGAAATGTGTGTTATGCGGTGAATGTGCAAACGCCTGCCCAACAGGGGCGTTAAAAATTATCGAGTGGAAAGATATTACTGTGAGAATCTTGCAAAGGAAAAAATCATGGCTAACGGTTGGACAGGTAATATATTAAGAGTCAATCTCACGACAGGAAATATTACCCTCGAAGATTCCAGTAAGTTTAAAAGTTTTGTCGGTGGCATGGGCTTCGGCTACAAAATTATGTATGACGAAGTACCGCCAGGCACGAAACCTTTCGATGAAGCGAATAAATTAGTCTTTGCTACCGGCCCATTAACTGGATCTGGTGCCCCCTGTAGTTCTCGCGTAAATATCACCTCACTTTCTACTTTTACCAAAGGAAATTTAGTTGTCGATGCCCATATGGGTGGCTTTTTTGCAGCGCAAATGAAATTCGCTGGATACGACGTCATTATTATCGAAGGGAAGGCGAAATCACCGGTATGGCTGAAGATTAAAGATGACAAAGTTAGCCTGGAAAAAGCCGATTTCTTATGGGGAAAAGGGACGCGCGCAACGACGGAAGAAATTTGTCGATTGACCAGTCCGGAAACCTGTGTGGCGGCTATTGGCCAGGCTGGGGAAAACCTTGTTCCTCTCTCTGGCATGTTGAATAGCCGTAACCACAGCGGCGGTGCGGGAACTGGCGCAATTATGGGTTCGAAAAACCTGAAAGCGATTGCGGTTGAAGGGACGAAAGGGGTCAACATTGCCGATCGTCAGGAGATGAAGCGTCTCAACGATTACATGATGACTGAACTTATTGGTGCGAATAACAACCATGTCGTGCCAAGTACGCCGCAATCGTGGGCAGAGTATTCAGATCCCAAGTCACGTTGGACAGCACGTAAAGGGCTGTTTTGGGGCGCGGCTGAAGGTGGTCCGATTGAAACGGGGGAAATTCCGCCAGGCAATCAGAACACGGTCGGCTTTCGTACCTATAAATCCGTTTTTGACTTAGGTCCGGCGGCAGAGAAATACACAGTAAAAATGAGTGGCTGCCACTCTTGCCCGATCCGTTGTATGACCCAAATGAATATTCCTCGGGTGAAAGAGTTTGGCGTGCCCAGCACAGGTGGTAACACTTGTGTAGCCAACTTTGTCCATACCACCATCTTCCCGAACGGTCCGAAAGATTTTGAAGATAAAGACGATGGCCGTGTGATTGGTAACTTGGTTGGTCTGAATTTGTTCGATGACTACGGCCTATGGTGTAACTACGGGCAGTTGCATCGCGACTTTACTTATTGTTACAGCAAAGGGGTGTTCAAGTGTGTTCTGCCTGCTGAAGAGTATGCGGAAATTCACTGGGATCAACTGGAAGCGGGTGACGTTAATTTCATTAAAGATTTTTACTACCGTCTGGCGCATCGTGTGGGTGAGCTGAGTCACCTGGCTGATGGTTCATATGCCATCGCAGAACGCTGGAATTTGGGTGAAGAGTACTGGGGCTACGCGAAAAATAAACTCTGGTCGCCGTTTGGCTATCCGGTTCACCATGCCAATGAAGCGTCAGCGCAGGTCGGTTCCATTGTTAACTGTATGTTCAACCGTGACTGCATGACACATACCCATATCAACTTTATTGGTTCCGGCTTGCCATTGAAACTGCAACGTGAAGTGGCGAAAGAGCTTTTTGGTTCTGAAGATGCCTACGATGAAACCAAAAACTACACGCCAATCAATGACGCAAAAATTAAATATGCTAAGTGGTCGCTGTTGCGGGTCTGTTTGCATAACGCCGTCACCCTGTGTAACTGGGTCTGGCCAATGACCGTTTCGCCGCTGAAAAGCCGTAATTACCGGGGCGATCTGGCGCTTGAAGCCAAATTCTTCAAAGCGATCACCGGCGAAGAGATGACTCAGGAAAAATTAGATTTAGCTGCAGAGCGTATCTTTACGTTGCATCGTGCCTACACGGTAAAACTTATGCAAACCAAAGATATGCGTAATGAACACGATCTTATCTGTTCCTGGGTATTCGACAAGGATCCGCAGATCCCGGTCTTTACTGAAGGTACTGACAAAATGGATCGTGACGATATGCATGCTTCGCTCACGATGTTCTACAAAGAAATGGGCTGGGACCCACAGCTTGGTAGTCCCACCCGCGAAACATTGCAGCGTCTGGGGCTGGAAGATATTGCCGCCGATCTGGCAGCACACAATCTACTGCCTGTGTAAGGAATGGGTGAGATGAACCATCGGGATGAATTGCCGTTAGCGAAAGTCAGCGAAGTTGACGAGGCGAAGCGGCAATGGTTACAGGGGATGCGTCACCCCGTTGATACGGTAACCGAACCAGAACCGGCTGAAATCCTGGCAGAGTTCATTCGCCAGCATTCTGCGGCTGGGCAGCTGGTGGCGCGCGCCGTGTTTCTCTCGCCACCCTATTCGGTTGCAGAAGAGGAGCTGTCAGTTTTGCTGGAAAGCATTAAGCAGAACGGAGACTACGCTGATATCGCTTGTATGACGGGAAGCCAGGATGATTACTATTACTCAACGCAGGCCATGAGTGAAAACTACGCGGCGATGTCTTTGCAAGTTGTGGAGCAGGACATTTGTCGCGCCATTGCACACGCCGTTCGTTTTGAGTGCCAGACATATCCTCGTCCTTACAAAGTCGCCATGCTGATGCAAGCGCCATATTACTTCCAGGAAGCGCAGATTGAAGCCGCGATCGCCGCGATGGATGTTGCACCTGAATATGCCGATATACGGCAGGTGGAGTCATCGACGGCGGAGTTGTACTTGTTTAGTGAGCGATTTATGACCTATGGCAAGGCTTATGGCTTATGCGAATGGTTCGAGGTAGAGCAGTTTCAGAACCCCTGAAATTTCAGGGAGATGTCATGGATAGGGTGGACAGTTGCAGCCACTGCATTAGGGGATAATCAGATGTCCTTCACTCGACGCAAATTTGTTCTGGGGATGGGAACAGTAATCTTTTTTACTGGTTCTGCGTCTTCTCTGTTAGCGAACACGAGGCAAGAAAAGGAAGTTCGGTATGCCATGATTCATGACGAGTCACGGTGCAATGGCTGTAATATTTGCGCCCGCGCATGCCGTAAAACTAACCACGTCCCCGCTCAGGGAAGCCGTTTATCGATAGCACACATTCCAGTCACCGATAACGACAACGAAACGCAGTATCACTTTTTTCGCCAGTCATGTCAGCACTGCGAAGATGCTCCGTGCATCGACGTTTGCCCGACGGGGGCATCGTGGCGTGATGAGCAGGGGATCGTGCGGGTAGAAAAATCGCAGTGCATCGGCTGCAGTTATTGCATTGGCGCTTGTCCGTACCAGGTTCGCTACCTTAACCCTGTCACTAAAGTGGCAGATAAATGTGATTTCTGCGCTGAGTCCCGACTGGCAAAAGGCTTTCCGCCCATTTGCGTCAGCGCCTGTCCGGAACACGCATTGATCTTTGGTCGCGAAGATAGCCCAGAAATTCAGGCGTGGTTGCAGGATAATAAATACTATCAATATCAGCTACCTGGTGCCGGGAAACCGCATCTGTATCGCCGGTTCGGTCAACATTTGATTAAAAAGGAAAATGTATGAACCCGTCGCAACATGCTGAACAGTTTCAGAGCCAGTTAGCGAACTATGTGCCACAGTTCACTCCCGAATTTTGGCCGGTGTGGTTGATCATTGCCGGAGTATTGCTGGTTGGGATGTGGTTGGTGCTGGGGCTGCACGCCTTGCTTCGTGCTCGTGGCGTGAAGAAATCAGCCACCGATCATGGTGAGAAGGTTTATCTTTACAGCAAAGCGGTCAGATTATGGCACTGGTCGAATGCGTTACTCTTTGTATTGTTGCTGGCAAGTGGGCTGATAAATCACTTTGCGATGGTGGGCGCAACTGCGGTTAAAAGTCTGGTTGCGGTGCATGAAGTTTGCGGATTTTTGTTACTGGCATGCTGGCTCGGCTTTGTGCTGATCAATGCCGTTGGGGATAATGGTCACCACTATCGCATTCGTCGTCAGGGGTGGCTGGAACGAGCGGCAAAACAAACGCGATTTTATTTGTTTGGCATTATGCAGGGGGAAGAACATCCTTTCCCGGCAACAACACAGTCTAAATTTAATCCCTTACAGCAGGTCGCCTATGTTGGTGTCATGTATGGATTGCTGCCGTTGTTACTATTGACGGGGCTGTTGTGTCTCTATCCGCAAGCCGTGGGAGATGTGTTTCCTGGCGTAAGATACTGGTTATTGCAGGCGCATTTTGCTCTGGCATTTATAAGCCTCTTTTTTATCTTCGGACATCTTTATCTTTGCACCACGGGGCGTACGCCACACGAAACCTTTAAAAGCATGGTCGATGGCTATCACCGGCACTAACGAATGATCATTACACGAGCAGACCTGCGAGAATGGCGTATCGGAGCGGTGATGTATCGCTGGTTCCTGCGCCATTTCCGACGCGGCGGTAGTTATGCCGATATTCATCATGCACTGATTGAGGAAGGATATACGGACTGGGCGGAGAGTCTGGTTGAGTATGCGTGGAAAAAATGGCTGGCGGATGAAAACTTCGCGCATCAGGAAGTTTCCTCTATGCAAAAACTGGCCACAGACCCCGGAGAGATACCATTTTGCAGTCAGTTTGCCCGCAGCGACGATCATGCTCGCATCGGCTGTTGTGAGGATAACGCCCGAATCGCAATCGCTGGGTATGCCGCGCAAATTGCCAGTATGGGTTATAGCGTGCGGATTGGAAGTGTCGGCTTTAACAGTCACATTGGCAGCTCCGGTGAACGCGCACGGGTTGCTGTAACCGGTAATTCTTCGCGGATAAGCAGCGCTGGAGATAGTAGTCGGATTGCGAATACCGGAATGCGAGTACGCGTTTGTACATTGGGTGAACGGTGTCATGTCGCCAGTAATGGTGACCTGGTGCAAATCGCCAGCTTTGGCGCAAACGCCAGAATTGCCAACAGCGGCGACAATGTACACATCATTGCCAGCGGTGAAAATTCAACGGTAGTGAGCACGGGCGTGGTCGACTCAATTATTCTCGGGTCAGGGGGAAGCGCCGCACTGGCATATCATGACGGCGAAAGAGTTCGCTTCGCCGTCGCCATTGAAGGTGAAAACAATATTCGAACCGGAGTCCGCTATCGTCTTAATGAACAGCATCAGTTTGTTGAGTGCTGATAGCTTTACCTTTAATCAAACGAAAGACGCCGACGTGCACGGGATGCAGGTTTTACGACCGCCCGAGCCATCGCCTCACCAATTTCTGCACATGCCGTAAGTCCCTGAACGAAAGGCTGGTCGTGCATCAACCAGGGCAACGCGCCGAACGCTACGCGTCCACGAATATCTTCGGGTTGCTGTAACGTATAATCTTCGCCAACATCAGGGATTTCATCCCCTGTTTTCTGTAATTGCTCGCGTAGCCCAGGGAAAGGAATATCTTTCACTTTAAGCGGACGCTGTCCGCGGGCATCAATAAAAACGTCAAACGAGTAGCTGTTGTCTTCCGTTTTCAGGACGGTGCGCGACTCATTAATTTCCATTTCGTAGTCTTCACCGAGGGCGAGAATATGAATGATCCCCGCTTCACGTAAGGCCAGCAGCCGACGAATAGACTCTGAAGGGATTGCCGCATAATTATCGATAAAAACCCGGGCAAGGCCTTTACTGAACCGTTTATGGTCGTGTTCATTCAGATGTGGAACAATTTCCTGTACGGCTTCATGCAGGCGCAGAATGACATAACGCCAGGGAACAGTATGTTTTTCTCGTTTATTGCGTTCGACTTCCTGGAGATTTTTTTCTGCCCAGTCAAATGGGTCGCGTTGTTTGCGCTCGGCAAACCAGGCTTGAACAAAGGAATCGACATTCAGGCTCTCTAAGGCTATGCGTTGGCTCCAGTCTGGATCAGCAAACTTGATTTCCTCTACTATCAATCTAAATACCCGATCCAAAAGGCCCTCTTCACCTTTTTGAATCTCAGCATTTAATGCCTGATCGGTGACGATGTGTAAGGGCTCGTAGGGAATAGGGCAATAGAAATCGGCTTCGGGTAAAATACCCGTGCGCGACATCAACGTAATATTTAGCTTTTCACTTGCGTTATCGCGGTTAAAAACGACGTGTTGTTTATCATCTTCAATGAACGAACCATGCTGAATAGCCACTGCCATTGCCGCATCCAGTCCGCTCAAGGATGTTCCCATAATACCCACGTTACACGCATCGACCTTTGCTTCCATCAGGCCTGACCACGGACTGGGAAAATACGTTCTGGTTGCTTCTTCTTCATCAGGCCAGACGTGACCCGTGGCAATCACCGCTAAATCAAACGTCTCGCTGGGTAAATCCTGATTTGTAGCGAGCATGACGCCAGCATTTGTAATTTGCAGATCGGTAACCTGGCATGATTCATAAACAGCCACTGCAAATTTTTGCTGTCGTGCCTGGTCTACTAATCGTAAAAATTGATCGCGGAAATATTCGCCCAGCAGAATTCGCGGTAAAAACTGACGATCGTGCAAGGTTTCTTTTTTAACGCCATAACGCTGGAGATGGCTGGCTTCTTGCTTTTGTAGCCATTCGAGATACGTACAATTAATCGGCGGTATTTCAATACTGGCAATATTTGCCAGCATCATTTTTGAGTTTTCCTCATCACTGTATGGCATCCCGACACCGGCCTCGTCAGCCTGCTCGAAGATAGAAATAGAAAGTGGAGTTTGTTGCTGTAGAAGCGAGAATAAGGTGTAGATCCCCGTAGGCCCGGCACCCACAATAGCAATTTTTTTCATTGTTACTTACCTGTACGCATTCTTTCGAATTTAGTGTTATCAGATAAGTTTGGTTGAGATTTTTAGAATTTGAGAAATTTCAGACAGGGATGAAAAGGGCGCTAACCGCCCTTGATTAAATTCTGTCAGGCGAGTTTTGCCTGATTGATTTGACTCAGTGGCTCATTGACATCGAAAACTTTGGCGACAACTTCCTCAACGCCGAGATTTTTAAGTCGGGCAGTATGTTTTTCCAGATAGGCAAGGGCGCTTTTTTCATCAGTAAAAAGATAGATCCCACCGGCTTCGTGGTTCTTTTCACTTTCTGTCCATACCTTCCACAGAAAACCAGGTTCCTGATTAATCGACTCAGCAAGCGGTTTAAGCTGCTCAGCCATTGCGTCGCCAAATGGGCCATTAAAAGCAAAATGAAGTTGTAACAAAGTTGCCATAGCGATTCTCCTTCTGATAACGCATACGAAGACAGTGTAAATCTTTTAACGTATTGGATACAGAGAAGAAACAGAGGGAAAAAGGAGAAGACCAGATTAAGAAAATCTGGTGCGTCCGAGTGGACTCGAACCACCGACCCCCACCATGTCAAGGTGGTGCTCTAACCAACTGAGCTACGGACGCAGGATGGTGCGTTCAATTGGACTCGAACCAACGACCCCCACCATGTCAAGGTGGTGCTCTAACCAACTGAGCTATGAACGCAACGTTGTAGGTGACAACGGGGACGAATATTAGCGGCAGAGTGGGAAGGTGGCAAGAGGCAAAACGTAATTTTCTGCGCTATTTCGACCGTTTGCAGAGCTTTTAAGCAAATTGGCTATATTTTGTTGATTTGCAAGGGCGATTTTTATTCAGGATCGCATTTACATCTGATACAACCCAATAATTCGTGTATCAGAGTTTAAACAGAGTTGTTTGCCACCATCTCAAATCTGTCGTGGATAAATCCTCCGTAGCCTTTACATTTAGGTAGCAATAAAGGCACACAGATGCAGCAAAGGAATAAATCATGGGATCTGATGCGAAAAACTTGATGAGCGACGGGAATGTGCAAATTGTTAAGACCGGCGAGGTCATTGGCGCGACGCAACTTACTGAAGGCGAGTTGATTGTTGAAGCTGGCGGAAGAGCCGAAAATACCGTAGTCACGGGGGCTGGCTGGTTGAAAGTGGCAACCGGTGGGATCGCCAAATGCACACAGTACGGTAACAATGGCACGCTATCGGTCAGCGACGGTGCCATTGCCACAGATATTGTTCAGTCCGAGGGAGGCGCAATTAGTCTCTCTACGCTCGCTACGGTTAATGGCCGCCATCCCGAAGGTGAATTCAGCGTTGATCAGGGTTATGCCTGCGGTTTGTTGCTGGAAAATGGCGGTAACCTGCGTGTACTGGAAGGACATCGCGCGGAAAAAATCATTCTCGATCAAGAGGGCGGCCTGTTGGTTAATGGGACAACCTCAGCGGTCGTGGTAGATGAAGGTGGTGAATTGTTGGTGTATCCAGGTGGGGAAGCCAGCAATTGTGAGATTAATCAGGGCGGCGTTTTTATGCTGGCCGGGAAAGCCAGTGATACGTTGCTTGCTGGTGGCACCATGAATAATCTCGGTGGTGAAGACTCTGACACCATTGTTGAGAATGGATCCATTTATCGTCTGGGGACGGATGGCCTTCAGCTCTACAGTTCCGGTAAGACGCAAAACCTGTCCGTGAATGTGGGTGGTCGGGCTGAAGTGCATGCCGGTACGCTGGAAAATGCGGTAATACAAGGTGGAACAGTGATCCTGTTGTCACCCACCAGCGCGGACGAAAATTTTGTCGTAGAGGAAGATCGCGCACCGGTTGAACTGACCGGGAGTGTTGCATTACTGGACGGCGCTTCAATGATTATTGGCTATGGCGCAGATCTGCAACAATCAACGATTACTGTACAGCAGGGCGGTGTGTTGATTCTCGACGGCAGTACGGTAAAAGGTGACGGTGTCACTTTTATTGTTGGTAACATCAATCTGAATGGCGGAAAACTGTGGCTGATCACTGGTGCGGCAACGCATGTGCAACTGAAAGTGAAACGCCTGCGCGGAGAGGGAGCGATTTGCCTGCAAACCAGTGCGAAAGAAATCTCACCTGACTTCATCAATGTGAAAGGGGAAGTTACCGGTGATATACACGTTGAGATAACAGATGCCAGTCGGCAAACTCTGTGCAACGCTCTGAAATTACAGCCAGACGAAGACGGGATTGGCGCAACGCTCCAGCCTGCGTAAAAACACAGGCGCAACCCGTGAAGGTTGCGCCTTGTCTTTATTAGCGGGATGCTCGTTGCAGAATGATAACTGACGGCAGACGTTGCAGGAACCGCATACGCAACATCATCATAATGGCTGCCGATGTCAGGCCGATAATAAAGCCTATCCAGAAGCCTGCTGGCCCCATAGGTTCAACGACCAGATCGGTCAGTGCCAGAATATAGCCGCTTGGCAAGCCCAGCACCCAGTAAGCTGTAAAGGTGATATAGAAAATGGAACGCGTATCTTTATAACCACGCAAAATCCCACTGCCAATCACCTGGATTGAGTCAGAAATCTGATATACCGCCGCCAGCAACATCAAATGCGCAGCCAGCGTTACAACCTCGGGATTGTCGTTGTACAACAGGGCGATTTGCTCCCGGAGTGAAACCGTGAAAATGGCCGTCAGGGTTGCCATACAGACACCCACCATAAGCCCGGTCCGCGCAGCGTTTGCGCATCCAGCGTTGAGCCCTGACCCAGACGATAACCTACGCGGATAGTTACCGCTGCCGCCAGCGACATTGGAAGCACAAACATCAGTGAACTAAAGTTCAGGGCAATCTGGTGTCCTGCGACATCAACAATACCGAGCGGAGACACTAACAGAGCCACGACGGCAAACAGTGTCACTTCAAAGAATAGTGCCAGCGCAATCGGTAAACCGAGTTGAATCAGTCGTTTCATAACCGCAGGATCGGGTTTCGCGGTGCCTTTTTCGTTACGAATATCGCGCATGGAGCGGGCGCGTTTAATGTAAGAAACCATGGCAAGGAACATGACCCAATACACCGCCGCAGTAGCCACGCCACAACCAACGCCACCGAGCTCAGGCATACCGAAATGACCATAAATAAAGATATAGTTCACCGGAATGTTCACCAGCAGGCCGATAAAGCCCATTACCATACCCGGCTTGGTTTTTGCCAGACCTTCACATTGGTTACGGGCAACCTGGAAGAACAGATAGCCCGGCGCGCCCCACAACAACGCACGCAGATAACCCACGGCTTTGTCCGCCAGAGCCGGATCGATGTTTTCCATGGAGCGGATAATGTAACCTGCATTCCACAGCACCAGCATAATGAGAACGGAAACAAAACCTGCCAGCCAGAAACCTTGTCGCACCTGATGCGCAATGCGCTCACGTCGACCGGAACCATTTAATTGCGCGATAACCGGCGTTAATGCCAGCAGCAGTCCGTGACCAAAGAGGATCGCCGGAAGCCAGATAGAAGTACCGATAGCGACCGCCGCCATGTCGGTGGCACTATAGCCGCCCGCCATCACGGTATCGACAAAACCCATCGCAGTTTGGGCGATTTGCGCGAGAATCACCGGGATTGCTAATGCTAATAACAGACGCGCTTCACTGATATACTTCTGCACGTGAACACCTTTTATTTGTAGTTATATGAGAGACTAAAAAGCCGCCTGAATGGGCAGCAAAAAGAAGAAGCAGGGGAAATTCAGTCTATTGTAGCGAGGATTTATTAATTCTCCAGTGAAAAAATAGTCATTCTTACCCCTTCACTGGTAAGGGCGTTTGCCACCTGCTATTGTGCTGAACAGAATGTCTTAACTGATTTCAGGAGTTGTAAGTATGTTTACGGGGATTGTACAGGGCACCGCAAAACTGGTGTCGATTGACGAGAAACCAAATTTTCGTACGCATGTGGTGGAGTTACCCGACCACATGCTGGACGGCCTGGAAACCGGTGCTTCCGTGGCGCATAACGGTTGCTGCCTGACCGTGACGGAAATTAACGGCAACCATGTCAGTTTTGACCTGATGAAAGAAACGTTACGCATTACCAATCTTGGCGATTTAAAAGTGGGGGATTGGGTAAACGTTGAGCGTGCGGCGAAATTCAGTGATGAAATTGGCGGACACTTAATGTCAGGTCATATTATGACCACCGCTGAAGTGGCGAAAATATTAACCTCGGAAAATAATCGCCAGATCTGGTTTAAAGTCCAGGATAGTCAGTTGATGAAATATATCCTGTACAAAGGATTTATTGGCATCGACGGTATTAGCCTGACCGTCGGCGAAGTCACGCCAACGCGTTTTTGCGTCCATTTAATTCCGGAAACTCTGGAACGCACGACTCTTGGGAAGAAAAAACTCGGCGCACGCGTCAACATTGAAATTGATCCACAAACTCAGGCAGTGGTAGATACGGTAGAACGTGTGCTGGCGGCACGAGAAAATGCCATGAATCAACCAGGTACAGAAGCCTGATCTGAAATCGCCCCCGGAGAGGGGGCGATAGAATAGCCTTTAGCGAGCGACTCGAAGGCCGTTTTCAACACCGCGTGAGAACACGACCTGCCAGAGCTGAATATCACGGGCGCGGAAAGCACCTGCGCAGGCATTCAGATAATAGGTAAACATCCGTTTAAAGCGTTCACTGTAGTTATCCGCAATTTCTGGCCATGCGGCGAGGAATCGTTCATACCACGCCATCAACGTAGTATCGTAATCAGCACCGAAGTTATGCCAGTCTTCCATCACAAAGTGGGGTTCGCTGGACTGAGCAATCTGGCGTACAGAGGGCAGGCAACCGTTCGGAAAAATATATTTATTAATCCAGGGATCAACATTCAGATCGGTTTTTTTCGAACCGATAGTATGGAGCAGGAATATGCCTTCCGGTTTCAAATTACGATCCACCACCGCAAAATAGGTATCGTAATTTTTCGGTCCGACGTGCTCGAACATCCCCACAGAAACAATACGATCAAACTGGTCGTTCAGGTCACGATAATCTTGCAGCAAAATGGTGACATCCAGCCTTCACAGCGTTCCTGAGCCATTTTTTGCTGTTCGGCAGAAATGGTGACGCCCACCATGCTTACGTCATAATTAGATGCCATGTAGTGTGCCAGTCCGCCCCAGCCGCAGCCAATATCCAGTACGCGCATCCCTGGTTTTAACTGCAATTTTTCACAAATCATTTTGAGCTTCGCCTGCTGGGCAGATTCCAGATTATCGGCATCTTTCCAGTAAGCGCAGGAATATTGCATGAAGGGATCAAGCATGCGGCTGAACAAGTCATTACCCAAATCGTAATGCTCTTTGCCGACTATCCAGGCACGTTTTTTACTCTGCAGATTGAAGAGACGAGCGCCGGCAATACGCAGCGTGTCTTTGAAATGATGGGGGAGTTGGTTCTCGAGACCTGCGCGTAAGACTTTGCTAAAAAACATATCCAGTCGGTCACATTCCCACCAGCCATCCATATAACTTTCGCCTAACCCCAAAGAGCCTTCTTGCAGAACGCGTTTAAAAAAATCGGGGTTTTTCACACGAATATCCGCCGGGGCAGAACCGTTAATGGCTATACCGGCACGGCTAAGTAATTCGTTGGCGATACGGTACCAGTTGTCATCCGGTACGCTGACTTCTTCTATACACGATGAACTCATAGTTTCTCCATCACTGGTCGGTGATCAGAACCTTAAAACAGCGTAGACGCTTTTTGGGCTTTGTGAGAAATCTCGCAGAAAAAACCGCGAGTCTATAATCCGACGTAGAACAGAGGGAAAGGAGGAACCCTTGCCGAAATGACCATCCATAGTGAGTCGGGAACGATCCTGTCCCCGTAAAAACATAATATTTATCGTAGCTTTAACAACTCGAAATTAGTATAGGCCGCTAATTTCAATCATACAACAAAATTTTGTTAGCAGCCTAAGTATAAGTATATCGATATAGATCAGTGTGATTCGCTATGAGCGACTTCGGCATTGCCATGATTCTGGCAGCCAGCTTCTTCACAACGTTGCATCATGTAACCCAGCGCGACCAGCACTACTGTTGATAACATCACGCTGGTGGTGGTGAGCAATGGCGTGCTGATACTAATAAGCCAGGAAACTACCAGACTTGCGAGGAAGCACAGACCCAGTTGTAGAGTGTTCTGCAACGCTGCGGCGCGACCAGTTGCGTGTGGGAAGGGACGCAGCGCCTGGGCGACAACAATAGGGTAGATCGCGCCATTGGCAATCGCCATCACACAGAATGGGATCAGGATTTCGACCAGCGACACATGGCTAATGAAGCCCGCAGCCCAGGTCGCAATGACGCTGACAGCAAACAGCACCAGCAACCACGGTAATAACTGCTTGCCTTGCCATTTCTGCAGCGCGGCGCGACAGCCATAACCACCAATCAGAAACGCGATAGTTTGCGGGACATAACTTAAACCAATAACTGCCGGGCTGTAGCCCATTTCACTAAGGATGAACGGTGAACCGGTCAGCCATGCAAAAAAACTGGCTGAACAGGCCGCGTATATCAGCACGTTGCCGCGATAGGTTTTAGAACGTAGCAGGTCGGTAAAGGTCAGACCATCCTGACTATTGTTACCGGCCTTCGTCGTGGGTTTGAGCCAGAAAATAGGCAGAATCAGCACCACGGTAATGGCAAACAGGGTGGCGAAAATCGCCTGCCAGGAAAAATGGACCAGCAGCCAGCTTCCTAACAGAGGAGCCAGGGCCGGAGATAGACCCACCAGCGGCATGATGGTCGCAAAAATTCGGTTAACTTTCTGTGAAGGATAATAATCCGTCACTAACGCTTGCCAGATAACCGCCGCGGCGCAGACACCCACAGCCTGTACAAAACGCAATACCAGCAGCGTAGCGGCGTTTTCTACCCACAGCATCCCCAGACTACCTAACGCAAAAATTGTCAGGCCGATTAATAACACCGGTTTACGACCATAACGGTCGGAGAGTGGCCCCCACAGAAGCTGGGCTGCGGCAAAACCGGCAAGGAACAGACTAAGGCTGGCACTGACAGCAGACGCAGGCGTTTGCAGGTCGGCCTGTATGGCGGCGAAAGCAGGCAGATACATATCGGTTGCCAGAAAACCGAGTACGCTCAAACCCGCCAGCCAGACTAAAAATCTTTTCCCAGGTTGCATGTATATTCTCTAAATCTCTCAATTAAACACCGCCGCAAAGTGTAGGGAGTGAAATTAGTGTTGTGAAACGGTAATATTTGATGACTGATTTCAAAAATTTTGCAGGCAGACTATGTGGTCAGAATATTCACTCGAAGTTGTTGATGCGGTAGCGCGTAATGGTAGTTTTAGCGCTGCGGCACAGGAGCTGCATCGCGTTCCTTCTGCGGTCAGCTATACCGTGCGTCAGCTGGAAGAGTGGCTGGCGTGCCGCTCTTTGAACGACGGCACCGTGATGTGGAGCTGACCGCTGCTGGAGCGTGGTTTCTCAAAGAAGGGCGCTCTGTTGTCAAAAAAATGCAGATCACCCGCCAGCAATGTCAGCAGATAGCGAACGGCTGGCGCGGTCAGTTAGCTATCGCAGTGGATAATATTGTCAGGCCAGAACGTACACGGCAGATGATCGTTGATTTTTATCGCCATTTTGATGATGTCGAACTTCTTGTCTTTCAGGAAGTGTTCAACGGTGTCTGGGATGCGCTTTCCGACGGGCGCGTGGAACTGGCGATTGGCGCAACACGCGCGATTCCGGTAGGCGGTCGTTATGCCTTCCGGGATATGGGGATGCTAAGCTGGAGTTGCGTTGTTGCCAGCCACCACCCGCTGGCGTTGATGGATGGCCCATTCAGCGATGATACGTTGCGCAACTGGCCGTCGTTGGTGCGCGAAGACACCTCGCGAACGCTACCTAAACGTATTACCTGGTTACTGGATAACCAAAAAAGAGTTGTCGTGCCTGACTGGGAATCATCGGCAACCTGTATCTCGGCAGGATTATGCATAGGGATGGTGCCAACACATTTCGCCAAACCGTGGCTTAATGAGGGGAAGTGGGTAGCACTTGAATTGGAAAACCCCTTCCCGGATTCGGCATGTTGTCTGACATGGCAGCAAAATGATATGTCGCCTGCGTTAACCTGGCTGCTTGAGTATCTCGGCGATAGTGAGACGCTGAATAAGGAGTGGCTGCGGGAGCCGGAAGAGACTCCCGCAACGGGTGATTAACGACGATAGTCGCGGAACGGGCCGTCAGCCACGGAGCGGCGTTCAATCAAGCGCGGATGCACTTCAATGGACTGCGGTTCTTCACGTTTGTTGACGATACGATCCAACAGCATGTTGAACGCTGTTTCACCCAGCGAATCTTTTGGCTGGTGGATCGTGGTCAGCGCCGGCGTAAAATAGCGGGCGTTGCGCACGTTATCATAACCGATCAGCGAAACATCCTGCGGGACGCGCAGACCCATTTCATCAGCAGCACAAAGTGCGCCCATTGCCATGATATCGCCACCACAGAAGACGGCAGTAGGGCGATGCGGCTGCGACAGTATTTGCTGCATGGCGCGATAACCAGATTCGGGTTCAAAGTCACCCTGAACAATCCAGCTTTCCGGCACCTTGATCATCGCTTCTTCCATCGCCTTCATAAAACCGGCAAGGCGGCCTGCGCCGGTGTTACGTTCCAGCGGGCCGGGGATGACGCCGATTTCGCGGTGACCGCGTTCAATCAGATAACGCCCGGCCATGTAGCCGCCTTCGAACGCGTTATCAATGACCGCATCGGTGAAGTCAGCTTTTGCTTCACCCCAGTCCATCACCACCATTGGGATATGGCGATACTCTTCCAGCATCGCCAGCAACGGCTCTGGGTACTCAGAACACATCACCAGCAGACCATCGACGCGTTTTTGCGCCATCATCGACAGATAAGCCCGCTGTTTCTCAAGATTGTTCCACGCATTACCCAGAATCAGGGTGTAACCTTTCTGGAAGCAATTTTTTTCAACCGCTTCAATGATCTCGGCAAAATAGGCCGCTTCGCTGCTGGTCGCCAGCAAACCGATAGACTTGGTGTGGTTAACCTTCAGGCTACGCGCCACCGCGCTAGGGGAGTAGTGTAATTCTTTAATCGCTGCCCACACGGCGTTGCGCGTTTCTTCAGCGACGAAACGTGTTTTGTTGATTACGTGTGACACAGTTGTAGTGGAAACGTTTGCTCGTTTCGCTACATCTTTTATTGTTGCCATTCCATTTCACTCCAGACCCTAACTTCAGCTCCTGCAAAATCGCAAGGTAAACGTTTGCCTTTACACACCTTACGCACAACAAAAGTGTTGCGGTACGCCGGAAAAACGACACGGAGCGTCAGGAAGGGGTCAATGGCCAGTACGCAAATAGTGTAAGCGTGGAATTTTGGCCGATCTTGACGAAAAGGGGAAGTGGTAAAAACACTTATCATTATAAATGACGGGAGATTTTTTCATCACAGTGTGTAAAAATGCGTAATATCACTATTTGTGTGGTAATAAAAAAGGAGAAAACTTGATGAGCACCGACCTTAAATTTTCACTGGTAACAACGATTATCGTCCTCGGTTTGATCGTGGCCGTGGGTTTGACTGCCGCGCTGCACTGATTTCCTCTCGAGGGAGCGCGTTCTCCCTCGCATCTCCTTCCTGTTTGTTAGCAAAATGGCAAAAGTGTTTTCTCTTTTTGTTATTTTCATTTTTTTGTGATTGCTGTCATGCTTTCGCCACTTTAATGAATATCGCGTAATGACGCGAAGAGGTGGAGATAAGGCATGAAAATTAACTATCCGTTGCTGGCGCTGGCGCTGGCGCTGGCGATTGGCGCGTTTGGTATCGGGACAACGGAGTTCTCGCCAATGGGCTTGTTGCCCGTCATTGCGCGCGGTGTGGATGTCTCGATTCCCGCTGCCGGAATGTTAATCAGTGCCTATGCAGTTGGCGTAATGGTTGGCGCGCCGCTGATGACGCTTCTACTTTCTCATCGTGCCCGCCGCAGTGCGTTGATTTTCCTGATGGCAATTTTCACGCTCGGCAACGTACTTTCCGCCATCGCGCCGGATTATATGACCCTGATGCTTTCACGCATTTTGACCAGCCTGAATCACGGAGCATTTTTTGGTTTGGGTTCAGTCGTGGCCGCAAGCGTGGAGCCAAAACATAAACAGGCCAGCGCAGTTGCCACTATGTTTATGGGGTTAACCCTGGCAAATATCGGTGGCGTGCCGGCGGCGACCTGGTTGGGTGAAACCATCGGCTGGCGGATGTCATTTCTGGCAACGGCGGGGCTGGGAGTGATTTCAATGGTAAGTCTGTTCTTCTCATTACCTAAAGGTGGTGCAGGGGCACGACCTGAAGTGAAAAAAGAGCTGGCGGTATTAATGCGTCCGCAGGTGTTGTCTGCATTGCTGACGACGGTACTGGGAGCTGGTGCAATGTTTACTCTCTACACCTATATCTCTCCGGTACTGCAAAGTATTACCCACGCAACACCGGTGTTCGTTACGGCAATGCTGGTGCTGATTGGTGTCGGATTCTCTATCGGTAACTATCCCGGCGGCAAACTGGCAGATCGTTCAGTTAACGGCACGTTGAAAGGCTTTTTGTTGTTGTTGATGGTGATTATGCTGGCAATCCCGTTCCTGGCCCGCAATGAGTTCGGCGCAGCTATTAGCATGGTGGTGTGGGGCGCAGCAGCCTTTGCGGTCGTACCGCCGTTACAGATGCGCGTGATGCGTGTCGCCAGTGAAGCGCCAGGTCTGTCTTCATCAGTCAATATTGGTGCCTTTAATCTTGGAAATGCGCTGGGAGCAGCTGCTGGTGGTGCGGTAATTTCCGCTGGGCTGGGATACAGCTTTGTGCCGGTGATGGGAGCGATTGTCGCGGGACTGGCATTATTGCTGGTGTTTATGTCAGCCAGAAAACAACCTGAAACAGTTTGCGTTGCTAACAGCTAATTAAACAAAAACGCAGAAGGATAACCTTCTGCGTTACAGTTGCTGACAACGTGCGATTTATCTTGCCGAATGCGCTGTTAACGCCTCATCCGCGTTGGCATGGTAAACGAAGCGCATCAGGCAATGCTGCATTTGCCATCAGTTATTATGCAGCGAGATTTTTCGCTACGAATTCCCAGTTCACCAGCGCCCAGAAGTGCTCCAGATAGCCAGGACGTGCATTGCGATAGTCGATGTAATAAGCGTGTTCCCAGACATCAACGGTCAGCAGCGGAGTCGCATCGGTGGTCAGCGGAGTACCCGCGTTAGAGGTTGAAACGATAGCCAGTTTGCCATCGCTGTTTTTCACCAGCCAGGTCCAGCCAGAACCAAAGTTTTTGATCGCTGCATCAGTAAACTGCGCTTTGAAATCGGCAAAGCTGCCAAAAGATGCGGCGATAGCTTCAGCGACTTTTCCAGTCGGTTCGCCACCGGCGTTCGGTGCCAGGCAGTTCCAGTAGAAAGTATGGTTCCAGACCTGAGCTGCGTTGTTGAATACGCCACCTTCAGAGCTGCGAATAATCTCTTCCAGTGATTTACCTTCAAACGCGGTACCTTTAATCAGGTTGTTCAGGTTAGTGACATAAGTCTGATGATGCTTGCCGTAGTGATACTCGATAGTTTCCGCAGAAATGTGCGGTGCCAGAGCATCTTTAGCATATGGTAGTGCAGGTAATTCGAATGACATTGCTACTCTCCTTTATTATTAATTTGCATACGTACAATAGCCTTATTGTGCGTATGGATAGGGTAGCAAATTAAAAGGTGAGACAAAAGATGAACTTACCCTGTTGCCGTAACAACAGGGTAAAGTTTTAGCGAAGTGTTTTTGGGGTCATTACCCGACGAGCGCCAACATAGTGGCGCTGCCAGTAGTCTTCACTGAGAGAAGTGATTTGAATTTCCTGACCTGTGCGCGGTGACTGAATAAATTTGCCGTTGCCGACATACACGCCGACATGATCGGCTGTGCCGCGTCCCTGAGTACGGAAAAAGACCAGGTCGCCGTTTTTCAGTTCACTACGTTCGATTGGCGCTGCATCACGCAGGTGATACATTTCATTCGCCGTACGCGGAATACGAATTTTCACCAAATCTTTATAAGCGTAATAAACCAGGCCGCTGCAATCAAAACCGGTACGCGGTGAGCTGCCACCCCAACGATATGGCTTACCAATTTGCTGCATCAGTTTATTCATTGCCACTTTCGTAGCTTTTTGCACCTTCGCTTTGTGCGCGTCGGCAAGAGTTCCTGACGCGGCATTTTTGACTTTCACACAATGCGATTTATAGCCCTTACGTTTGGTACACTTTTCGGTAAAGCTGGCTGAGGCCGTTTTATTGACGGCGTGTTTGCTGCGAGTTTTGGCGTTTTTAGAAGCGGTAATGGAAGATTTTTTAACGGAAGAAGCGGTTTTGCTTTTGGTCGTACTTTTACTGGCGGCTTTTTTCGCTGTTTTCTGGGTCTTTTTGGTGGTTGCCGTGCTTTTCTTTTTATCTGCTTTTTTGGTGATATGAGTGGTAGCAGAACTCTCCCTGGCTTGCTTTGAAGCATGGGCCATAGGCGTTAAAGGCAGGGTGGTAAAAAGTAAAGCACAGAGCGTGATCGAAATACGGTTTATCTGCGCCACTGAGCGTCCCTCTGTTAAGGCAGGTCTATCATGCCTGCGTCTGATTTACAAAACTTGATGATTCTAATGCATAGAAGAAGAGAAAGTTAATAGCTTTTATTGTTAAAAAATACGTTTCGTTGGCGAGCGCGGTAATGACTCCAACTTACTGATAGTGTTTTATGTTCAGATAATGCCCGATGACCTTGTCATGCAGCTCCACCGATTTTGAGAACGACAGTGACTTCCGTCCCAGCCTTGCCAGATGTTGTCTCAGATTCAGATTATGTCGCTCAATGCGCTGAGTGTAACGCTTGCTGATAACGTGCAGCTTTCCCTTCAGGCGTGATTCATACAGCGGCCAGCCATCCGTCATCCATACCACGACCTCAAAGGCCGACAGCAGGCTCAGAAGACGCTCCAGTGTGGCCAGAGTGCGTTCACCGAAGACGTGCGCCACAACCGTCCTCCGTATCCTGTCATACGCGTAAAACAGC
>NZ_MIIV01000506.1:0-21183 GCF_001743015.1 Shigella sp. FC1567 | reverse complement strand
CACTGTCGTTCTCAAAATCGGTGGAGCTGCATGACAAGGTCATCGGGCATTATCTGAACATAAAACACTATCAGTAAGTTGGAGTCATTACCGAATAGTGATGAGAATGCTGATGACATTGCAGGGCGCTTCACCGGGACGTATACCGGAGCTGATGCGCGATCTTGCAAGTATGGGACAACTTGTGAAATTACCGACGAGAAGGGGAAGGGCCTTCCGAGAGTGGTAAAGGAGAGGCCCTGGAAATACCCCACAGCCCCGAAAAAGAGCCAGTCAGTTGCTTAACTGACTGGCATTACGCCGTTATGTGCCATTTTTTTAGTGCAGAAACGGAGTTTTCGGAAAAAGAAAAGGCGGCATTGCTGCCGCCTTAATTTTAACTCGCCTGAGAAGGCGCTTCGTCAGTTCCTGGAAGCGTTTCAGGGAGTTGCGGCGCAAATCCTCGCAGGCCGACGACATGAACATGTTCGGTATTCTGGAAGACTTTACGCACCAGTTTATAGGTGGTGCCTTTCTCCGGGCTGATATTTTCCGGCGCTGCGATGATGAGCTGCATTTGCAAACGCTCACACAATTCAAACAGCGTGGCGATAGAACGAGCATCCAGTCGCGCTGCTTCATCGAGGAACAGCAGACGGCAAGGAGAGATATCTTTACCGCGCAGGCGGCGAGATTCATCTTCCCAGCTTTGTACCACCATCACCAGAATCGACATACCGGTACCAATCGCCTCACCGGTCGACAATGCACCAGACTCTGCGCGCAACCAACCATCGGAACCACGGTTAACCTCAACTTCCATTTCCAGATAGTTGCGGTAATCCAGCAGTTCTTCGCCAATGGTCTGCGGCGTGCGCTGCCCCATATCAATCTGCGGATTAAGACGCTGATACAATTTCGCCAACGCTTCCGAGAAGGTCAGACGGTTGCTGTTAAACAGATCCTGATGCTGCTCGTGCTGTTCAGAGAGCACATCCAGCAGCATGGCGTGCGTTTCACGCACGTTCACGTTGAGGCGCACGCTGTTCACCTGACCAAACGATACGTTCTGCAACCCCTGGTTGAGCATACGGATACGGTTCTGCTCGCGCTGAATGGTTTTGCGAATGATGTTCGCCACGCTGCGGGAACTGATCACCAGTTTCTGTTCACGGGAGGTTAATTCTTCGGTCAGACGGCTAAGTTCGATCTCCATCTGTTCGATAGCTTCCACCGGATCATCGGTACGAATAATATCCTGACGAATACGTTCACGCAGATGCTGATAAGCCGCCACGAAGAACTGAATTTTACGCTCCGGACGTTTCGGATCTTCCGACATGCGCAGCACGTCGCGCAGATGTTCGTTATCCGCCACCGCCAGACGCAGCGCACCCAATGCCTTATCCGACATAGAGCGCAAATCATCAGCGGAGAGATAAGCCAGCTCACGACGGTGTAAGCGGCGCTCAACGCCGTTATCTTTCACCATGCGCATCACCGCACACCAGCCCGCTTTGGCGGTCACTACCTGCTCGCGCATCTCAAAGTAATCCCGCTCCAGCTTGCGCAGTTTGCGGGTCAGGTTGTCCATCTCCGCTTCGCAGAAGGTAAGCGCTTTTTCCAGTTGATTGCGGCGTGAACGGTTATTGCTCAGTTGCGCATGCAGCTCGTCACGGCGAATACGCGCCCGCTCTTCTGCCCCGCTATCAGCACACACGCCGATATCCTGCAATTCACGTTGCAGATCGTTGAGTAGCTCTTTTTTGGTGTCGTAAGAACTTTTCAGCGAAGCCAGCACCTGGTTGTACTGACTCAACTGCGCTGCGTGACCGCGCAACGCTTCGCGAGCACGGGTACGCTCCGCTTCCGCCTGTTCCAGACGTTCACGCAGTTTTTCGTTGAGATCGCTGTTACCGCTAAGCATTTCTGCCGAGTCAGAGTAGCTAAAGTGCGCACGACGCTGCACCACTTCCGTCAGGGCAAACGCCTGCTGACGGGCATCGCGCTGCATCTGTTGAGAGTACGCGTAATCTTCTTTTAACTGTTCGAACTGTTCCGGGTCGCTCTGCAATACCGAAACGATCGGTTCCAGTTTCGCCAGTTGATTGCCAAACTGCTGAACAAAACGCGCGGCTTCCTGGGCTTCATCCAGACGTTCGCGGATTTCATCGACGCGATCCGCCAGGCTATCATCAGCCAACAGGTTGAGACGCGGCAGAATGCGGTTCAGCGCCGTAACGCCCTCTTTCGCCTGCTCAAACTGAATACGCTGCTGCTGGTTATCATTTTCATGATTACTTAACGCCCGCTCCAGTTCGACGCGACGGCTGTTCAGTTGACGGATTTCTGCTTCCGGGTCAGACTCAAACACAACCGCCAGATGACTGCCGATAAAGCGGCTGAACGCCTGATGCAGACGCTGAGTTTTCTGTACATCAAAGGAGAGCGTGGCGAAGCGTTCGGAAAGCACTTCACGCTCGGCATGGAGGCTTTCAATACGGCTTTCACGCGCAGCACGACCAAACAGCGGCACTTCCGGGAAACGTGAATAACGCCACTGACGATCGGCGATTTTCACCACTACCGCTTTTTCCAGCTCATCAACGCTGAACACGCTGTCATCGAATGACTGCGGATCTCCTTCGATCAGATAGAGATCTTCCGGGCAATCGGTCAAGCCATCTAGGTGTTCAGTTACCTGTGACAGATCTGGCACCACGATGGCGTGGCGTGACGGGCCATACAGCGCTGAGAAGTACGGCGCATCTTCCAGGCTAACGTCGTCATAAATTTCTGACAGCAGCACACCACCAAAACGCTCCGCCAGCGCGTTCAGACGCTGATCTTCAGAGCCGCCAGGCTGGCTTAAACGTTCGATCTCTTCATCGACGGCGTTTTTGCGCGCGCCCACTTCATCGCGTTCAACAATCGCCTCTCGCTCACGCTCCAGCAACTGTTGCAGATATTCGGTGACGTCCTGGCTGGAGGTAAACTCTTCGCCGCACTGTTCGCTCAACTGGTTGAGACTGTTTTGCGCTGCCAGCCAAACCGGCGCACGCTGCATCAAACTCTGAATGCGAGACTGCAGCTGTTCCTGCTCCTGGCGCAGTGCCATGCGCTCTTCACGGGCGTTAGACACGCTATCGGAAAGAGAGGCAATGCGTGCTTCCAGTTCCTGATGCAGGGCTTCCAGTTCGTCGATATCAAAATTCTTGCCCTGACGTTTGCAGAAATCTGCCAGCAGACGCTCAGCTTCTTGCTGCTCGCGTAGACGCTGTTCCAGTTCGCTTAATCGCATCCGCAGCGGCTGAACCTGCTCTGCCAGGTGACGCTGATCGACCCCTTCGCGCAATAGTTCGCGAGCGACATCCCACGCCTCGTTACGCGCCAGTGGGCCGTTGATTGCCACCACCAGCTGATAAGCCTGCTCAAACTGGCTGTGCGCGGTTTGCGCCATGCTCATTTTCTGCTCAAGAGAGAGCATTTTTTCAGTCGCTTCCAGCTCTTTCGCCTGGAAGGTTTCCAGCCATTCGGCGGCGCTGTCGGCGGTTAAGTCCGGCAGATGGCACAGTTCTTTGGCACGATTAAGCGCAGCAATCGCCTGGTTATACTGGATCGCGCGCGTTTGCTGGACGTCCAGCGCCTGCTGGTAGTCAGCAAGCTGGCTTTTCAGCTCGTCCACTTCCAGTTCGGCAGCTTCCGCGCGAGCCTCGTTCTCTTCCTGGCGTTCGATGGCTTCTGCCACCACTTCGTTTTGCTCTTCCAGACGGATCTGCAGCTCATCGAGATCCGCTTCGTAGCGTTCGATCTTCTCCTGCTGACGCAGTGCGGTTTGCACCAGGTTCAGGTGATCGCTGGCCGCCTGATAATCCGCTTCCAGATCGCCTTCGGCACCGTTGTGCTCTGCCAGCTCACGCGCCATATCGACGTGTTTGTACTGCTCAGCCGCCAGTTGCTGACGCGAAGTATGTAACTCGCGACGAAACTCCAGGGCTTTGTCGAGATGGACACGGCGCTCGTTGGCGTGACGCATGTAGTCCGCCGCCACGTAGTTGGTAGCTTCGCTGATCAGATGCTTAAACAGGTCACGGTCCGACTGGGTGACACGAATCGCTTCCAGCGTCATGCGGTTTTCACGCAGCGCCGCTTCCATGTCCTGGAACGCTTTACGCACGCCGCTGTTTTCCGGCAACAGATAGTCGCGCAGAGAACGGGTAATGGCACTGGAGATCCCGCCATACAGCGAAGCTTCGATCAGACGATAGAATTTGCTACGGTCAGATGCGGAGCGCAGACGACGCGCGATGATGCCCAGATCGAACATCAGCGAGTGGTAATCGGTAATGGAGTTGAACTGTTTAAACTGCACGCCTTCCATCGCCTCGAGCTTGTCTTTCAGCTCGTTAAGCGGCAGCACGCGCGCCTGGCGTTCGTTCAGGGTTTCGGTCACCAGCTGTGTCGGCTGCACCGACATCGGCAGTCCCTGAATGGCAAATGGTTTGATATCCACTTTACGATCGCGTCCGGCAACCTGTTGCAGACGCACACCGACCACCACGCGCTGGTGGCGCGAGTTAATGGTGTCGAGCATCGAATAACAGACACCCGCTTTCAGCTTACCGTGCAGACCTTTATCGCGCGAACCGCTGGTGGCCCCGGCTTCCGTAGTGTTACGGAAATGCAGCAGGGTCAGGTCGGGGATCAGCGCCGTAACGAACGCCGCCATGGTGGTGGATTTACCCGCCCCGTTACCGCCAGAAAGCGTCGTGACCAGCTCGTCAAGGTCAAAAGTTCGGGCAAAAAAGCCGTTCCAGTTAATCAGCGTCAGTGAGCGAAATTTACCGCGTTCAATCATTATTCTTCCTCTCCGCTATCTGGCTGATTCTCTTCGGTTTCATCGTTGAGTTGCAGATGATTTTCAATCGGCATTGCTTCGCCATCACGAATCAGGCGACGCTGTGCTTCACGGGGATCGTCGCCAGCACGCACATCGGCTCCGAAGCGGAACACCGATTCGGTAATGCGAAACTTGCTGCTGTCGTGGCCCATAAACCACACCATGCCTAAACGACGCAGACGGTTGAGCGAAGAACGTACTTTCTCCTGCAACTTCTGACGGTCAACGTCTGAACCGGTTGAACGGTTGTTCACCAGTTTCAGCAGTTTTGCTTCATCGGCCAGGGTGAGCAGTTCGTCGTACAGTTCCTGCTGGGTGAAAATCCCCTCATTCGCCAGCCGTTCCGGGCTGAGATAGAGATAACAGAGGATTTTCCCGACCATCATATCCAGTTCCGACAAGACGGAACGCGGGATAAGAGTGGTGGAACGTGGGCGTAAATAGAAGAACCCTTCCGGTGCGCGAATAAGCTCAACGTTATAACGCGCGTAAAACTCTTCCAGATATTCCTGAAAATCCATCAGGAATGCATGATTATCCAGTTCGTCGAGGCCAATATGGCGGCCTGAACGTAAGGCGCTGTCCAGCGCCGGAAATAACGGATTCGCCAGCGCCTGCGCCAGCTTAACCGGCATCACTTGTTCAATATTTGTCGATGACATGCGCCTGTACCTTGGCTCCGTAATCATTAATCGGCTGCCATTTCGCTGGCAGTCCGGTGAAATCTGCTTGCGCTACGCCAAGACGTACCGCCTGATCAATAACAATACGCGCAACGTCAAAGTGACGTGCACGCGGATACTGTGACAGATATTCGCGTACCACCAGACCAAGATCCAGCGGCACTTGTCTGGTTTTGTACACGGCAAGTTGTTCTTCGATGATCGCCGCCAGCTGTTCGCGGATCTCGTTAAACTCTTCGTATTCCAGATCCTCAGGAAGTTCCCCAGTCACTTCTTCATCGCGCAGTGCCATCTCTTCGTCACGCATATCCAGCAGACGATCGGCATTGGCATAAGTTAGCGCCCACGGCTCATCAAAATAGGTTTGTACCGACTGACGTAACCGCTGAGCAAAGACGCGGTTTTTATCCATATCGATCGCGGTACGAATAAATTTGTGTACGTGGCGGTCGTAGCCAATCCACAAGTCGATGGATTGCTGGCCCCAACTGATAATACGATCGAGTTTGCTCTGCAGATCGAACACCAGACGATCGACGAAATGCAGATCGTCATGGGTCATCGTCGCATCCTGAATGCGCAACAGATTAGCCTGCAATTTGTCGCCTGCCGCTTCCAGCGTATCCTGCAATTCACGCAGCGTTCCGGAAGTTTCCGAAAGCAACAATTCACAGCTGGAAATCGCCGCCCGCCAGTCTTTGTTCAGCAACTGGGCGATATCGTCCTTCACCTGCTGCTGCTGTTCGTCCATCAGACGTTGCGTCAGGTCGATACTGTCGAAAATTTCTGCTACCGAATATTTCAGTGGCGCATAGACATTACGGTGCCAGTGAAATTCATCACCGCCCTCTTCGGCGGCATCTGCTGCGCGTTTGAGCTCACCCGCCACAATCGACAACTGCATAGAAAGACGCAGCGTAGAAAACTCGCGCTGACGGATGTAGTAGTCAGTAATGCCGATGCCGAGCGGCGTCAGACGGTAAATTGCGTTCCCTTCCGCCTGCTCGCTGGTAAAGCGGTTCAGCAGACGTTGACGCACCATGTCGTTGATCGCGTTATTGGCGCGCACGCCGATGGTTTCGCTGGTTTGCTCAAACGCATCACTCACATGGCGGAATGCATCCACCAGCTCGCCTTCACTCATCTCACCATCCAGACGCTCGCCGTTCAGCGTGGCAACCGCCAGCAGAAAAGAGAGTCGGTCTACCTGCAGCGAGATGGAGAAGTCATTTTTTCTGGCCCAGGCAACCAGTTCGGGGACTGTCTGGGAAAATTCACTCATACTTTATCCTTGCTCTGCGGTTTGCGCGCGGTGACATGAATATAACGCCCCAGGGTAATATACGGTTCCTGACGGCAATAACGCGTTTCTAATTCAAGTAATGCTTCATAGCAGTCGCGCTGCTGGTGCTTCTCGCGCAGATAATCATGAAACACGCGAACGCCTGTCTTACCCATAATTTGCCAACCAGCTTCTTCCAGCCACAGATAAACCTGCGCCGGGTCGCGTGGATAATCTGGCGAAAGCGTCCGTTTTTTCTTTTTCGGCATTCCCGCCTGCACGTAATCAAAATTCCCGGCGACCATGTTATGCATCAACAAACCATGCGCATTGTAGAACATTAACGACAACACGCCGCCTGGACGCAACACTGACCACAGGGTCTGCAATACACTGCGGGGATCGGCCACCCACTCGAGCACCGCATGGAACAATATCAGATCAACGGGCGTTTCCAAATGCGAAGCAACATCCTGAGCGGCGCAATGTATAAATTGCATGTTGTCGCTCACACCTTTTGCTTCTGCCGCCTGTTTTGCGCGGTCGATCATCTGCGCAGAAAGATCGCATAAAATGACCTGATGCCCACGCTCGGCCATTTTGATTGCGGTCTGCCCTTCTCCACCGCCAGCATCCAGCACACGCAGTTTTTGCGGGCCCATTTCCGCCAGCACGCGATCGAGATCCTGCCACAGAATAGCCTGTCGAAGCTGCCCTTTGGTGGTGCCGTAAATGTTGCGGGAAAACTTTTCCGCAATATCATCAAAATTGCGATCCTGCATTGCTTTCTCCACCGGTTGGCTAAGACGTTTTCTGATAAAGACGCTATTTTGTCACAGCCACGGCGAGAATGAACCCGTCTGGTGTAATATCGCTGGCGATCCCTTGCTATATGGTTAAAAAAGGAACCAGAAAGGATGCTTTTTACACTGAAAAAAGTGATTGGCAATATGTTGCTGCCACTTCCGCTGATGTTGTTAATTATTGGCGCTGGCCTGGCGCTGCTGTGGTTTAGCCGTTTTCAAAAAACCGCGAAGATTTTTATTAGCATTGGGTGGCTGGCACTCTTGTTATTGAGTTTGCAACCGGTAGCCGACCGCCTGCTGCGTCCCATCGAAAGCACCTATCCGACATGGAATAATTCGCAAAAAGTGGACTATATCGTGGTGCTCGGAGGTGGTTATACCTGGAACCCGCAGTGGGCACCGAGCTCTAATTTAATCAATAACAGTCTGCCACGCCTGAATGAAGGTATTCGCTTATGGCGCGAAAATCCGGGATCAAAACTGATCTTCACGGGAGGCGTAGCAAAAACCAATACGGTGAGTACAGCGGAAGTAGGTGCCAGAGTTGCGCAATCGCTGGGCGTGCCGCGCGAGCAAATTATCACCCTGGATTTGCCAAAAGATACCGAAGAAGAAGCTGCGGCAGTGAAACAGGCGATTGGTGACGCCCCTTTCCTGCTGGTGACCTCCGCATCACATCTGCCGCGGGCGATGATCTTTTTTCAGCAGGAAGGGTTAAATCCTCTACCAGCCCCGGCGAATCAGTTGGCCATCGACTCGCCGCTTAATCCGTGGGAACGGGCAATCCCTTCTCCGGTCTGGCTGATGCATAGCGATCGTGTTGGCTATGAAACGCTTGGCCGCATCTGGCAGTGGCTGAAAGGTCCGTCAGGCGAGCCACGGCAAGAGTGATTTTGATGCCAGATCGAAGTTGCGCCGACTAAATCGTCCGGTATTAACCAGTTGCGCAACTTCATCCCATAACACATACAACCAACGCCGCCAGATGAACGACTCCGCCACTGGCGCGCGTTGCAGGTAACTCCAGAGCAAATCTTCCGCCAGAGAATTATCCATTAGTCGGAACAGTTCGTATTCTCGCGGTGCCCAAAGCATTAGTCCCGGCCCGACCATCGCCAGTAACTGATCGCTGCGCGAATCTTTCAGCATGCTGCGTAAACAGAAGTTACCGTGAATCAACACACAATTGTCGTTAAAGCCTTCAAATAATGCCGGGAGACATTCGCGAGTGCGAAACAGGATCCGCTTATCCTGCATCGTCAGACCGGTGTTATTGAACTGATTGAGCGTGGTCCATAGCACTTCAACATGTTGCCGGTACCATGAGGGCCAGAAATTTTCCTGAGTATTGTCGACCGCGCCGACGCAACCGCGACTGTCCTGACGGTGCCATGCCAGTAAGGCTTCAACGATTTGGTCTTTGAGCTGTTCCCAGCGTTCTGGTGTTCGGGCTGGTGCCTCCACCGAAACACCACGCATCCGCTCCAGTAGCAGGACATCAGGGCCGGGGTGTTCTTCATGCGTCATCACACCATAAATAGTCGGCATACGGACAGTCCCACTTCTTGCCAGCATGGTGGTTTTCCATGCCAGTTGTCGGGCTTTTCCGGGCGTACTAAAGCTTCTTGCCATTAACGGCATTGGGTTTCCCTGGCTGTCATACAAAGCCCACAACGCCGTATCCGCTTTTTCATTGACGCACTCAATACGACTGAGTTTTTCGCCCAGTAAATGGCTTAATTCGGCACGCAGCTGTTCCATTCAGATTACCCTCATAAAAGCTACTGCTTTCATAATGAGCGCCAATATAAAAGATGTCACCTGAATGAGATCAATTGTTGAAAAGAAAAATTGAGGAAAATCGTAACGGTACGACACTCCTCCCAAAATTGGCTGAAGTGTCGTGAAGTGAAATTAGCGCATTTCAGCGCGAACGCGCTCAAGATCTTCAGGGGTATCCACACCTGTGCCAGGAACTTCCTGAGCAACAGCAACATGGATTTTTTCGCCGTACCACAGAACACGAAGCTGCTCTAACATTTCGATGTGTTCTAACGGACTTGCCTGCCAGTTGACGTAACGACGGATAAAGCCTGCACGGTAGCCATAAATGCCAAGATGACGCAGGAAGTTATCGCCAACGGTTTCAAGGCCTTCTGCAAAACGATCACGATCCCAAGGAATGGTGGCGCGTGAGAAGTACAGTGCATACCCTTCAGCGTCGAGAACCACTTTCACCGCATTCGGGTTAAACGCTTCTTCCGCATTGTGGATTGGCACCGCCAGAGTCGCCATACCCACCTGACGCTGAGCGAGGTTATCAGCAACCTGACGAATGATTGTCGCAGGGATCATCGGTTCATCACCCTGCACATTAACGATCACCGTGTCGTCGCTGAATGCGCATTTTTCGACAA
Organism: Shigella sp. FC1567; assembly: GCF_001743015.1. Classification (NCBI taxonomy): domain Bacteria; kingdom Pseudomonadati; phylum Pseudomonadota; class Gammaproteobacteria; order Enterobacterales; family Enterobacteriaceae; genus Shigella; species Shigella sp. FC1567. The sequence goes on along the minus strand of NZ_MIIV01000506.1, from coordinate 11,116 downwards.
CTTCCGCCAGACGTTCTGTTCCTGACTGATGATCGGCGCGCGTCATACATACTTCACCGCCAGCGGCTTCAACGGCGCGGGCAACATCCTCATGATCGGTTGCCACGATGATGCGCTCGGCACCTGATTCACGCGCGCGTTCAAGAACATGAACAATCATGGGTTTGCCGTTAATATCAACCAATGGTTTACCAGGCAGACGCGTGGACGCGTAGCGCGCGGGAATAATGACCACAAAACTCATGATTTACTCTCATCAGCAGTCAGCACGCGGGCTTCCGTTTCCAGCAACACTGGAATGCCATCGCGGAGCGGGAAAGCCAGGTTATCCAGTTTGCAAATAAGCTCTTGTTTTTCCTGGTTATACCAAAGTTTTCCGTTGCAAACCGGGCAGGCAATGATTTCAAGCAAACGATGATCCATAGTTCCTCCAGATGGATCGGGTTATGAATGCATAAATCTTATCATAATCATTTATGCGACGGGGTCTATTTCCCAGCCAGTGCGGCAATCAGTAAAGAGACCTTGCGGGCAGCGTCCTAATGTCACCCGCGTTGCCTGCTGCCAGCTCGCGAAATCAGTAATCACCTGACGTAACCCTTTTTGCAGCATTGTCGTTGGTTTAATGCCTTCCTGTAACCACAGAGAGATAACTTCAAGGATGCCTGTCTGGCGATGCATTTTGGCATCCATTCGCCCAACTAATTGCCCACGATGTAATAATGGCAGAACAAAATAGCCATACTGGCGTTTCGGCGCTGGGGTATAGCACTCCAGCCGGTAGCTAAAATCAAAAAGCTGCTCTGCGCGTTTGCGATCCCAGACAACAGGATCAAAAGGCGAAAGTACCGCGCTGTGCGTTGCAGTGAGCTTTCCGGCCAGCGCACGCTCGAGTAGCGGCAGCAAATCAGCATGCAGCCAAAGATTGCCCAATTTTTCAACATGCACAGCAATGATTTGCTGCTGTTCAGCCCTCGCTTCGCGCCACGCCGCCAGTGCCGGACGTTTCAGCCGATAGTAATCTGCCAGCCACTGTTCGCGGAATATTCCCAGGCTACGCGCACTGTTATCCAGCATGATGATTTCTGCTTCTGTTTGCGAAACGAGATCGCGCTCATCATCCCAGTCAGGCATGACACGGTGGGTTAAATCATAAACGCGCTGGAAGTTGCGCCGTTCAATCACCATCACCTTTCCGGCAGTAAATAAACCTTCCAGATGCCGTTTATGCGGTTTCCATTCCCACCAGCCGCTTGCACCTTTACGAGGATGCTCAAAATCGGCTGAACGTACCGGCCCCTTATCATGAATATGCTGAATTAACTGTGCAATTTCCGCCTCATGTTCCTGCATCCAGGCGTCTTTGTATTTCCAGCCCATTTTTTCAGGTGCCAGCATGCGGTGGCGAATAAGACGAAAGTCGCTACGCGGCATAAAGCAGGCTTCATGCGCCCAGTATTCCATTAATTCGCCACGCGCCAGAGACTCATCCAGCCACTGGGCAGGATAATTTCCCAGACGACTGAAAAGCACCAGATATGGACTACGGGCAACAATATTGATGGTATCGATTTGCAGCAAGGACATGCGGGAGATCGTTGCCGGAATATCCTCCAACGACGCTCGACGGCGGGGTTTGTTTAACAGGCCTTGTGCGGCAAGGTGAAGATTACGCGCATCAGCAAGGGAGAGGTGCGGCAGCGACATTCATGACTCCATCAATCGAACGCTGCCGCGGCGTAACTAGTTGCCAGAAGCCAGCGAGGTTAGTTGCGTAAGCAGTTTCGCTGGTTCATCACCTGAAAGCTGTGCGTCTACAGGCAAATACCACCAATTTTCTTCTGCAAAGGCCCGGCATTTCACCGCATCTTTTTCAGTCATTACCAGCGTTTGCTCGGCGCTTACCAACGCACTGACATCCGCATGGTTCAAAGACTGATGATCGGCCAGCGGTACACATTTTTCCGGTTGTACGCCACACATCTTCAGCGTGGCAAAAAAGCGCGGCGGATGCCCAATCCCCGCCATCGCCACTACATGTTCAAGCTGAGCAACGTCACAACGCGTACCGGTACGTAAATTCACCGCCTGACCCGGCAGCAGATGCATGGGAATTTCACCGCTGCGAGGGACACCGCCGTTGACGATTACCGCATCAACCGACTTTAAGCGCCCCGCTCGCTCACGCATTGGCCCCGCCGGCAACCACCAGCCATTGCCAAAGCGACGCACACCATCAATAACGACAATTTCCACATCACGCGCCAGACGGTAATGCTGTAAACCGTCGTCGGTTACGATGATCTGCACATCAGGGTGTTGCGCCAGAATGGCTTTTACCGCATCAGAACGAACGGGAGAAACCGCAACAGGCGCATCAGTGCGTTGATAAATCAACACAGGTTCATCACCCGCCTGTGCTGTTGTGGTATCTGCCGACAATAACAGCGGATAAGATTCAGCCTTACTACCATATCCCCGCGATACGACCCCCACGCGAATACCGCGCTGTTGCAACTGTTCCACCAGCCAGACAACGACCGGGGTTTTTCCGTTGCCGCCTGCGGTGAGATTACCAACCACGACAACCGGTACGGGGGCACGCCAGGCGCGCTTCAGTTTTAGTTTATAGCAAAGACGGATCGCGCCACTCACCAGGCCATACAACCAGGAGAGTGGCAGCAATAGCCGCCACAAAGGGGATTCACCAGACCAGATTTTTTCGATCATTGGCCAAACTGCATTTTGTGAAGTTGCGCGTAAACGCCGCGGTGCTCAAGCAAATCGTTATGCGTACCGCGTTCCACAATGACACCATCCTCGACGACCACGATTTCGTCTGCCTTTTCAATGGTAGACAAGCGGTGGGCAATCACCAGAGAGGTACGGTTTTTCTGCAACTCATCCAGTGCCGCCTGAATCGCACGTTCGGATTCGGTATCCAGAGCCGAGGTAGCTTCATCCAGAATCAGAATCGGGCTATCACGCAGCAAGGCTCGAGCGATAGCAATACGCTGACGCTGACCGCCAGAGAGCAGCACGCCGTTTTCACCAATCACTGTATCGAGACCGTTATCCATCTTATTGATGAAGTCCATGGCGTAGGCCATACGCGCCGCTTCTTCAATTTGCTCACGGCTGTACTGTTCAGTCCGTGCGTAAGCAATGTTGTTAGCAACCGTATCGTTAAACAGATGGACATTCTGCGACACCAGAGCAACCTGGTTACGTAACGACGCCAGGGTATACTCGCGCAGATCGTGACCATCCATCAGGATTTCGCCTTCATCAATATCGTAAAAACGAGTGATCAGGCTGGCGATGGTTGATTTACCTGAACCAGAGCGTCCAACCAGAGCAACCGTCTTCCCTGCCGGAATTTTCAGGTTGATGTTACGCAATGCAGGTACGTCACGTCCCGGATAAGTAAAGGTGACATTGCGGAATTCCACGTCGCCAGTCGCACGCTCGATCACGCGCTTACCTTCGTCTTTCTCCTGCTCACTGTCCAGAATGGTAAACAGCGTCTGACAAGCCGCCATACCGCGCTGGAACTGGGCGTTAACGTTGGTCAGTGATTTCAGCGGACGCATCAGTGCAATCATTGAAGAGAAAACAACGGTAATCGTACCAGCAGTCAGGCTATCCATGACACTTGGGAAGCTCGCCGCATACAGAACAAACGCCAGCGCCAAAGAGGCGATCAGCTGAATGATCGGATCAGAGATGGAAGAGGCTGAAACCATTTTCATCCCCTGAAGACGCATTCGGTTGCTGACTTTATCAAAGCGTTTCGTTTCCACTTCCTGACCACCGAAAATCAATACTTCTTTGTGGCCCTTCAGCATTTGTTCGGCGCTGGTGGTCACCTGCCCCATGGTGTTCTGCATGTTTTTACTGATGTTGCGAAAACGCTTCGATACTACGCGAATCGCAATCGAAACAATCGGTGCCAGCACAATCAAAATGATCGACAGTTGCCAACTGTAATAGAACATCATGATGAACAGGCCGATGATTGACGCACCTTCACGCACAACCGTTATCAGTGCGCCGGAAGAAGAAGAAGCAACCTGTTCGGAATCGTAGGTAATACGTGACAACAGCGTCCCCGTTGACTGTTTGTCAAAAAATGAAACCGGCATTCCCATCATGTGACCAAACAGGCGGCGACGCATGGTCATTACCACCTTTCCTGATACCCAGGAGATACAGTAGCTGGAGACATAGCTGGTGATACCACGTAAAATCATCAGCCCGATCACCACCAGCGGCATCCACACCAGCACGGAGCGATCTGTTTTACCAAAGCCATCATCAAGAAGTGGCTTAAGGAGCGATAACATGAAGGTATCGCTGGCTGCGTTGAGGATTAACGCTACGCCCGCCACGATCAGACCCGCTTTAAAAGGCGCAATGGTTGGCCACAGTCGGCGGAACGTCTGCCACGTAGAGAGATCTTTGTCGTTATGCATTCAAAAAACCAGCATTTGTTGAAATAGCCGCATATTCTACCCGTTATCCACTGGCACGCCAAACCACTGATGATACCAACGAGGTAAAATTTGCTCTCTGAGGCTGCTAATCCGCCAGCCTTGCGCTGAAAAATTGACCGTCACTTGACCCTGATGTGGAGTATCAAGCCATTGATATCCTTGCTGTTGATAGCGATGCTTAACTTTATTAGAGGGCAATCGCCATGCGTTATAGCGTTATAGCGCGATGCCGATGCGAGTGCCACTTTTCCATTCACTCGCTGAATTAATGGCAACGATGATGAGGTATTACTGCCATGGTGAGGTACCTGAAGCAATGTTGTCTGCACTTGCTGCCAGTAACGGCTTAGCATCTTTTGTTCAGCGGGGACTTCAATATCACCGGTTAGAAGAATGCTATTCGTCCCGTCATAAACCTTAACCACACAGGAATGGTTATTTCCTTTATCGTTGCTAGCTTGTAAAGGCCAGTGCACGCTGAAACGCAATCCTTGCCATTGCCACGCTTCGCCACGCACACAGGGCTGATGATGTTCCCAGTTTAACGGACTTCTGATCCATAACATCGGCCATGTGTGCAATATTGAGTCCAGCCCTCCCCGGTGATCCAGATGTTCATGACTCAGAATAACGCCTTCCGGTTCAAGATTATGCCAGTGGAGCCAGGGGATAATCAGTTGTTGCCCACTATCCCCTTCGGGCCAGGCCAGTCCTGTGTCATAGAGAATCGCTTTGCCGTTTCTGGCTATCACCATTGCCAGCCCTTGCCCGACATCAAGCATGTACACCTGCCACTCGTCAGGTCGAGGTTTTTGCCACAGCGGCCAGCACATCAGCAAGCCTACAGCCACACACATTGCTGGCAACGTTCGCCAGGCGTTTAATCGCCATACCACCAGTAAGAACCATGGGGAAAATGATAGCCATTGCCAACGTTCAGCAATGTTGATCCACCCTTCTTGCAAACTCTTTAACCCCCAGAAAAGTAAAGCCAAAGACCGGTCGGCAAGAAACCATAACCCTTGCTCCAGGATTAACGGCCCGCTTAAATGCACAACCATCGCGGCGAGGATCAACGGAACCGTGATAAATGTCACCAAGGGAATTGCTAATAGATTTGCAATAAACGAGGTCAGACTAATGCCATGAAATATGACGATTTGCACAGGCATAAGCAGGAGTGTGATTCCCAGTTGCAAATGAATGAGGGAAACAACTGCACGCAATACCGGCGGCAGTTGCCACTCAGGACAGGGAAACCACTGGTACCAAAAAATCAGTGCCGCGACCGCAGCGGCAGAGAGCCATAAACTTTGCGAGAGAATGGCAACAGGATCCATCAGCAAAATTGCCGCCAGACAACATATCCATACATCCCAGCCACTCCACTGTCGCCCACTTAACTTAAGCATTCCCCACGTAGCAAGCGCCACCACGGTACGCAATGCAGGAGGTTGCATTCCCGTCAACCAGGCATAAAAAGCAGCACAGCAGATTCCACCAATTAATGGCATTTGCCAGTGGATCCAGCGCCCAGGCAGAAAAACTTGCCCACCGCGAATGAGTCCGGCAGCCAGCAACGCCGCAAAAGCGATGTGCAATCCCGATATCGCCATTAAATGCGCCGTTCCAGTATCACGCATGATATTTTTGATTTCTTTGGGGACGGATAACCGTTCCCCCATACCTAAACCAAGAATAACCGCATTCCACATATAGGGTTGCAGCGTTGTTTGTAGTGACGCCAGATACTGTGCACGCAGGCTACAATTCGGTTCAATGACACTTGCCTGCAGAAAGCGGCCGATGAGCGGCTGATGCTGGGCAATGGCATAACGCTGGCTATCAAAGCCGCCATCATTAAGTTGGCCATGAACTGCACGAACTTTGAGTTTCATTGACCATTGTTGTCCAGCACAAACCGCTTGCGGAAGATATTCGCCATACAGCACAAGACCTGGCGCAGGGAATATACGTCGACCTTGTAGATGAGTAATTTGACCGTAATGAGTGGTCATGCCGTCAGTTGCAGTGATCTCAACAATTGCATCCTGCGTCGCGCCAGTTAAGGTTTCTCCTGCCCACAAAATTTGCTTTGCTGATAATATGCCCCAAACGAAAAACAGCAACGTCAGCGCGATATAACGGACGGTTTTAACAGGGATAAATGCCAGTACGCAGGCGAAGAGAGTCAGAAACGCAAGGGTTAATGTCCCAGGCAATTGGGGCAAAATCAGCAACGGAAAAATTCCGCAAATTATGCATACGCCGACTGTCGTTATTTTCATGCACCCCTCCCTGTTTATGGAAAGTGTGCAACTTTGTTGAGCGGTTGTCTGGTGGGAATTTTGCGTTCCCCGAGGCACATTCAGAAGAATTTAACGAAAGGGTGAAAACTGCTCAAAACTCTGCGAGGCAGCTTCCAGTTCCTGATTAGAGAAATGAAAAAAGCACCCGACAGGTGCTTTTCTCGCGTTCAAGTTTGAGTAAAAACTTAACCGTAAATATTGGCGCGATCGCGCAGTTCTTTACCAGGTTTAAAGTGAGGAACGTATTTTCCTTCCAGTTCTACTTTATCGCCAGTCTTCGGATTACGTCCGGTACGTGGTGCGCGGTAGTGCAAAGAGAAACTGCCGAAACCGCGGATTTCAATACGCTCGCCCTGCGCAAGAGTCGAGGCCATATGCTCCAGCATCTCTTTTACTGCATCTTCAACCGTCTTGGCGGGAATGTGCGATTGCTGGGTGGCAAGTCTTTCTATCAATTCTGACTTGGTCATGATTCCTCCGGTTCCTTAAAGGCAAATTAAGCGGCTGCTGTTGCTGCATTGATTAAGGGCGGCCGTAGCCGCCCTTAGTGCTTGATTACAGGACGAAACCTGCAATCTGTCAAGTAAACTCAACAAACTTCGGAATAAAAATCCCGAAGAGTCAGAGAATTACTCGCCTTTAGCTGCTTTGAAAGCTTCAGCCATTGCGTTGTTGGAGAAGTTTGCATCTTCCTGTTTGTTAACAGTTGCGATTGCATCTTTCTCGTCAGCTTCGTCTTTCGCACGAACAGACAGGCTGATTGCGCGGTTTTTACGATCAACGCCGGTGAATTTAGCTTCAACTTCGTCGCCAACGCTCAGAACCAGGGTAGCGTCTTCAACGCGGTCACGGGATGCTTCAGAAGCACGCAGGTAACCTTCAACGCCGTCAGCCAGTTCTACGGTTGCGCCTTTAGCGTCAACTGCAGTTACTTTACCGGTTACGATAGCGCCTTTCTTGTTCAGAGCAACCCAGTTGTTGAACGGATCTTCTGCGAGCTGTTTAACGCCCAAGGAGATACGTTCACGTTCTGCGTCAACCTGCAGAACAACTGCAGCGATTTCGTCGCCTTTTTTGTATTCACGAACTGCTTCTTCGCCTGCAACGTTCCAGGAGATGTCAGACAGGTGAACCAGGCCGTCGATGCCGCCGTCTAGGCCGATGAAGATACCGAAGTCAGTGATAGACTTGATTTTACCTTCAACACGGTCGCCCTTGTTGTGGGTTTCCGCGAACTGCTGCCACGGGTTAGCTTTGCACTGTTTCAGACCCAGGGAGATACGACGACGTTCTTCGTCGATATCCAGAACCATAACTTCCACTACATCTCCAACGTTAACAACTTTGGACGGGTGGATGTTTTTGTTGGTCCAATCCATTTCGGAAACGTGTACCAGGCCTTCAACGCCTTCTTCGATTTCAACGAAGCAGCCGTAGTCGGTCAGGTTGGTCACGCGACCAGTCAGTTTGGTACCTTCCGGATAACGTTTAGCGATAGCTACCCACGGATCTTCGCCCAACTGTTTCAGGCCCAGGGATACACGGGTACGTTCGCGGTCGAACTTCAGCACTTTAACAGTGATTTCGTCGCCCACGTTGACGATTTCGCTCGGATGCTTAACGCGTTTCCAGGCCATGTCAGTGATGTGCAGCAGGCCGTCAACGCCGCCCAGATCAACGAATGCACCGTAGTCAGTGAGGTTCTTAACGATACCTTTAACTTCCATGCCTTCCTGCAGGTTTTCCAGCAGCTGATCGCGCTCTGCGCTGTTTTCGGATTCGATAACGGCACGACGAGAAACAACAACGTTGTTGCGCTTCTGATCCAGCTTGATTACTTTAAATTCAAGCTCTTTGCCTTCCAGGTGCAGAGTGTCACGCACCGGACGAACGTCTACCAGAGAACCTGGCAGGAACGCACGAATACCGTTCAGCTCAACAGTGAAGCCGCCCTTAACTTTGCCGTTGATAACACCGGTAACAGTTTCAGCATCTTCGTAAGCTTTTTCCAGCGTGATCCAGGCTTCGTGACGTTTAGCTTTCTCACGGGACAGCAGAGTTTCACCGAAGCCGTCTTCTACTGCGTCCAGAGCAACGTCAACTTCGTCACCTACCTGGATTTCCAGCTCGCCCTGGGCGTTTTTGAACTGCTCAGCCGGGATGGCGGACTCAGATTTCAGACCAGCGTCAACCAGTACTACGTCTTTGTCGATAGCAACAACAACGCCACGAACGATAGAACCCGGGCGGGTTTCGATTTCTTTTAAGGACTCTTCAAAGAGTTGAGCAAAAGATTCAGTCATGTTTAATCTTCAGGTTTATATTTAACGTCCACCTGGCTCCATGCCGGATGGGGTTGTTTAACATACCCGCTGTCATTCCATTGCAACGGGGGTACTGCAAATTCGGTCGCTTATGCGAGAGCCAATTTCTGGCGCGCGTATTGTAGCGCTTTTTCAATCACTTGCTCAATGCTTAAGGTGGTGGAATCCAACACTAAAGCATCGGCTGCCGGAACCAGTGGCGCTACCGCTCGGTTACGATCGCGGTCGTCGCGTTCTTTGATCTCGGCCAAAAGGCGCTCAAAGTTAACACTAAAGCCCTTCTCCTGCAACTGTAGCATGCGGCGATGCGCACGTTCTTCCGAGGAGGCGTCAAGGAAAATTTTCACTGGTGCATCAGGGAATACCACCGTTCCCATGTCGCGGCCATCGGCAATCAGACCTGGTAATTCGCGAAACGCGCGTTGGCGACGCAATAATGCTTCACGAACGCGTGGGAATGTCGCGACTTGTGAAGCCGCATTCGCCACTTCCTGAGTACGAATTTCGCCGCTGACATCTTCCCCTTCGAGGATCACTTCCAGATTGCCATTGGTTGACACAAAACGTACATCCAGATGGGATGCCAGCGGTACCAGCGCATCTTCTGACGCAACATCAACATGGTGATGTAATGCCGCCAATGCCAGTACGCGATAAATTGCACCCGAATCCAGCAGATGCCATTGCAATGCTTCCGCCATAGCCTTACACAAGGTGCCTTTCCCTGCACCGCTTGGGCCATCAATGGTAATAACCGGGGCAATTGCCGTCATCTTTATCTCCTTAAAACAGGCGTACCGTTAACATAACCGCGCGCATTATACGCGCCGACGCCACAAATCGTTAACGTTGTGTGCAAAAACCAGTTTTGTCTGTATTCAGATGGGGATTTATTGCGCAATTATAGCGGGCTGGCAGAAGACCAGCCCGAAAGATGACAATGATTTACTTACCAGAGGCGATACGATCACGGATGTGTTGCGCACGCTCTGTTGATGGTGGGTGAGAGTCAAACATGGACTGGGTGCGACCGCCATCCAGACTAGCCAGTTTTTCAAAGCTGCCAACCAGCCCCTAGGTGCTGATGCCACGTTTCTTCAACAGATCAAAGGAGAAATCATCTGCTTCGGACTCTTTATCACGGGAGTATTTAGCATTAATAGCGCCTTCTGCGATATCACCCAATTGTGAGCGGGAAAGCTGGGAAGCCACACCGCTGGTAGCTGAAATGGCATCGCGTGCGGCAACGATCGCATAAGAAACTTTCATTTCAGCCAGCGAGTGACCCAACGCGACGTGGCCCAGTTCATGGCCCAGAACACCTTCAATTTCGTTGTCATTCATCATGTCCATCAGGCCACTGTAGACACGGACACAGCCGTTCGCCATCGCCCATGCGTTGACGTCGCTGGTCATATAAACCTATAGTTGACCGGCGTGCCATTAATATTGTTACCCAATGCTTTGGCGATTTTTGCCAGACGTTTACCGTACTTGCTGGATTTACTTGCGACTTGATTGCCGCTGTCCATTTCGGCACAGCCCTGATTGGCAATCGCTTTTGCATCGGCATCGCTTAATGTTGCTGCTTTATAGGCATTTAAACCGGAGCTGATAGCCATATTGGTATCAATACCGTGGGTATTTTGACACCCTGTCAGTAATGCTGCAGAGGTCGCAATCGCCAGCAGTAATTTAGTATTCTTCATGTGAATCATCCGTTGATTAATCATATATAAACATTATGTATCAACAACTTACATTGACAAGCGACGCTACCATTAATCAAAATGACTCACAAGGTCCGAAAAAAAACGCCGACAATGTGCCGTAATGCCGATCAGTTAAGGATCAGTTGACCGATCCAGTGGCTGTGTAAGAATCCGGAAACGCTCACTTGTTTCCGGATTTTTTTATGCACATTGGACAGGCTCTTGATCTGGTATCCCGTTACGATTCTCTGCGTAACCCACTGACTTCTCTGGGG
>NZ_MIIV01000505.1:0-21531 GCF_001743015.1 Shigella sp. FC1567 | reverse complement strand
GTGTTAGGCCTGCCGCCAGCGTTCAATCTGAGCCATGATCAAACTCTTCAATTTAAAAGTTTGATGCTCAAAGAATTAAACTTCGTAATGAATTACGTGTTCACTCTTGAGACTTGGTATTCATTTTTCGTCTTGCGACGTTAAGAATCCGTATCTTCGAGTGCCCACACAGATTGTCTGATAAATTGTTAAAGAGCAGTGCCGCTTCGCTTTTTCTCAGCGGCGCGGGGTGTGCATAATACGCTTTCCCGCTACAGAGTCAAGCATTTTTTTGCTTTTCTCTGTTGAGATTCTCAGGAGAACCCCGCTGACCCGGCGGCGTGTTTGCCGTTGTTCCGTGTCAGTGGTGGCGCATTATAGGGAGTTATTCCGGCCTGACAAGAGGAAATTTAAAATAATTTTCTGACCGCGCACTTTTTATTCTTTATGCTTATTTCAGCGTCGGTTTGTTGGTTAACTGGGCGATTTCTCGGGCGAAATTCGCCACCTGCTCCCAATCGGTATAGACAACTTCTTTGCGCGTATCCGTTTCACCGCCTGACATCTTCATAATCAGCTTAATCATAAAACGGTCGTACCAGCGATAACGTGGGTAACGCAGCGCCCCGGCAATGACCGCGCAGCGATCGGGACGCCATTGTGAACTCATCAGAAACTTGCGCGCGTAGCTGTTGGTCTGTGGAGTACGCTTCTCCGGTTTGCGCGCCACCAGGTTTACGGAATAAAAGGCGCTCGGCATCGAATTCAGTCGCGTCGCATGTTTTTTGACAAATTCCTGGAACGCAGAGTGGTAGTGACCATAGCGAATAGAAGCACCAATGACCACACGGTCATAGTTTTCCCATTGTGGTTCTTCAATGCGGTGCACATTGGCGACATCCGTCTGGATCCCCAGTTCTTTCAGTTCCGAAGCCAGGTAGGAGGCAATCTCGCGCGTTTGTCCGTCCCTTGTTGAGAAAAGAATTAATGTTTTCACGTATTACTCCATCATTCACGCCAGAAAGTCGGGGTAAAGAGCACCAGCAATGTAAAGACCTCGAGACGACCAAACAGCATGTTGGCAATCAGGATCCATTTAGCCACCGGGTTCATACTGGTAAAGTTATCAGCAACCACGCCAAGCCCTGGCCCCAGGTTATTCAATGTCGCAACAACTGAGGCAAAGGCAGAAAAATCATCCACGCCCGTGGCGATAATCGCCAGCATACTGACAATAAACACCAATGCATAGGCGGAGAAAAATCCCCAAACGGCTTCGAGGATACGTTCCGGCAGTGCGCGATTCCCCAGCTTAATGCTATAGACGGCGTTCGGATGCACCAGTCGTTTCAGCTCACGGTTCCCCTGCTTAAACAGCAGCAGGATGCGGATCACTTTCAGGCCACCGCCCGTTGACCCGGCGCAACCGCCGATAAAAGCTGAACATAAAAGCAGTACCGGCAAAAAGAGCGGCCAGCGGGCAATGCTGTCAGTCGTAAACCCGGCGGTTGTCGCCATCGATACCACCTGGAAAAACGCCTGGTTAATTGTCATCAGCGCCGAACTGTAGACATTATGAAACCACAGTACGAGTGTACAAATAACCACCAGCGTAAACTGTACGCCGATAAACATGCGAAATTCCGGATCGCGCCAATAAACCTTCAGACTACGCCCACTTAACAGTGAAAAGTGCAGACCGTAGTTACAACCGGAGATCAGCAGGAAGATAGCAATGATAGTGTTAATAGTCGGACTGTCGAAATAACCGATACTGGCATCATGTGTCGAGAAGCCGCCAATAGCGATAGTCGCAAAGCTATGGCCGATGGCATCAAAGGCATCCATTCCGGCAAACCACAACGCCAGCGCACAGGCGACGGTCAGCAAGACATAAATCAACCACAGGGTTTTCGCCGTTTCCGCAATTCGCGGGCGCATTTTGTTATCTTTCAGCGGGCCGGGCATTTCTGCGCGATAGAGCTGCATCCCACCCACGCCGAGGATAGGCAGTATCGCAACCGCTAACACGATGATCCCCATCCCGCCAAACCATTGCAGCATCTGGCGATAAAAGAGGATGGCATGAGGGAGCGAATCCAGCCCCACCAGCGTAGTGGCCCCGGTGGTGGTCAGGCCAGAGAAAGATTCAAAAAACGCATCGGTAATCGTGAGGTTCGGGCTTTCCGAGAAGATAAAAGGGAGCGCACCGACACTACCCAGCACGGTCCAAAACAGCACCACTATCAGAAACCCCTCACGGGATTTCAGTTCGCCCTTCTCTTTGCGGTTCGGCCACCACAGCATAGAGCCAATGGCGAGGGCGACAAAAAAGGTCTGGGTAAAAGCGCGGCCCGCTCCATCCCGGTAGATGAGTGCTACCAGCCCAGGGATAATCATGGTCCCTGAAAATAAGATGACCAGTAGTCCAACGATTCGGGTAATGGCGCGAAAATGCATCTCTGCCGCTTCCTTAGTTCTGCAAAATGAAGTGGGGATTATTCTTCAATCGCTAACAATTGCAATGAACCACGGCTAAAATCCGCCAGCTTTGCGGAAAATTCAGCCACTTTCGCCGCCGGAAGCGCCACCCGCAGCAGAACGAATGCCTGATAATCACTGTTGATAATTTTGCCGTCACACTGCCCCAGCAACGCTTCAATGCCGGTTAACTGACTATATTCACATTGCAAAGTATATTCGGTTAATGGCGTCTTGCGTTGGGTCGTTAGCTGGCGCAGCGCCTGATTCACGCCGCCGCCATACGCTTTCACTAACCCACCGGTGCCAAGCAATATGCCGCCGTAGTAGCGCACTACCACAGCGGTAATTTCCCCGATGCCGCTGCCCATTAGCTGGGCGAGCATCGGTTTACCTGCCGTTCCCGCCGGCTCCCCGTCGTCAGAGAAACCCAGCTGTTGAGAATCATCCGGCGCACCCGCCACCCACGCCACGCAATGGTGGCGGGCATCGGGGTGTTCTGCCCGCACCGATTCAACAAACGCTTTCGCCGCCTCAACGCCATCGGTATGCGCCAACATCGTTATGAAGCGGCTCTTTTTGATCTCTTCAACGACCGTGACCGGTGCCGCAGGAATTAACCAGCTTTCCATCACGCCAGTTTCAGATCCCGGGTCATGTTTTCCACGTTATTTTCGTGGATCACCACGTTGTCTTCGATACGAATGCCGCTGAACGGTTTCAGTGCTTCAATTTTCTGCCAGTTGAAGTGCTTGCTGAACTGCCCTTCACGCCACGGTGCCAGTAGCGATTCGATGAAGTAGATACCCGGTTCGATGGTTAACACCATGCCCGGCTGGAGAATACGGGTGCAGCGCAGGTACGGATATTTTGCCGGTGCCGCGAGGTGTGTACCGCTATCATCCTGCATAAAACCGGCTACGTCATGCACCTGCAGGCCCAGCGGATGGCCGATACCGTGCGGCATAAACGGTCCGGTGAGATCGTTTTCGACCATCGCTTCTTCACTCATATCGGTGATGATTTGATGTTTACGCAGCAATTTGGCGATGCGCTGATGGAACTGGAGGTGGTAATCCACATAGCTGACGCCAGCTTTCATGGTAGCGATCAGCGCAAGTTGTTCATCATTTACGTCTTTCACCAGCTGTGCGTAGTCGTTGTCGCTTTTTGCCGACCAGGTACGAGTCAGGTCAGCCGCATAGCCGTTATATTCGGCCCCGGCATCCAGCAGGAAGCTGCGCATCTCTTCCGGTGCCTGATGATCCAGTTTGGTGTAATGCAGCACCGAAGCGTGTTCGTTAAGCGCCACAATGTTGCTGTAAGGTACGTCGGTATCACGATGACCGGTCGCGGTCAGATAGGCGATGTTGATATCGAACTCGCTCATGCCAGAACGGAACGCTTCTTCTGCCGCACGATGACCGTTGACCGCCATTTTCTGCGCTTCACGCATACAGGCCAGTTCGTACTCGGTTTTGAAGGAGCGGTAGTAATGCAGGTAGTCGATCACCCCTTTCGGGTTGATGTTGCTGGCCTCAATACCCAGTTGCAGCGCACGTTCCGGCACCGGACCGATATAACCGATATTGCCGCGCGCAGCGGGCAGCAGGCTACCAATGCCATCGGCTTTCGGCAGTGCGATCACTTCCACATCTTCAGTCCAGAAGGAGGTCGGCAGCGGTTCGACGTTGTGCCAGTAATCAACCGGCAGATAGAACCACAGTTTCGGCTTGTTCACGCCATCCACCAGCAACCAGCAGTTTGGCACCTGAGTTACCGGCACCCACGCTTTGAATTGCGGGTTCACTTTAAACGGATAGGGATGATCGTCGAGAAAAACGTTGAACAGCTCGCCGGAGTGAATAAGTAATGCATCCAGCTTGAAGCGCGCCAGCGCATCGCGAGTCCGTTCTTGTAAGGTAGCTATATGATTTTTATAGAGCGAGGCCAGTGATTCCATTTTTTACCCTTCTGTTTTTTTGACCTTAAGTCTCCGCATCTTAGCACATCGTTCATCCAGAGCGTGATTTCTGCCGAGCGTGATCAGATCGGCATTTCTTTAATCTTTTATTTACATGTTTTTAACACAAAATACACACTTCGATGCATCTGGTACGACCAGATCACCTTGCGGATTCAGGAGACTGACATGCTTTACAAAGGCGACACCCTGTACCTTGACTGGCTGGAAGATGGCATTGCCGAACTGGTATTTGATGCCCCAGGTTCAGTTAATAAACTCGACACTGCGACCGTCGCCAGCCTCGGCGAGGCCATCGGCGTGCTGGAACAGCAATCAGATCTAAAAGGGCTGCTGCTGCGTTCGAACAAAGCAGCCTTTATCGTCGGTGCTGATATCACCGAATTTTTGTCCCTGTTCCTCGTTCCTCGTTCCTGAAGAACAGTTAAGTCAGTGGCTGCACTTTGCCAATAGCGTGTTTAATCGCTTGGAAGATCTGCCGGTGCCGACCATTGCTGCCGTCAACGGCTATGCGCTGGGTGGTGGCTGCGAATGCGTGCTGGCGACCGATTATCGTCTGGCGACGCCGGATCTGCGCATCGGTCTGCCGGAAACCAAACTGGGCATCATGCCGGGCTTTGGCGGTTCTGTACGTATGCCACGTATGCTGGGCGCTGACAGTGCGCTGGAAATCATTGCCGCCGGTAAAGATGTCGGCGCGGATCAGGCGCTGAAAATCGGTCTGGTGGATGGCGTAGTCAAAGCAGAAAAACTGGTTGAAGGCGCAAAGGCGGTTTTACGCCAGGCCATTAACGGCGACCTCGACTGGAAAGCAAAACGTCAGCCGAAGCTGGAACCACTAAAACTGAGCAAGATTGAAGCCACCATGAGCTTCACTATCGCTAAAGGGATGGTCGCACAAACGGCGGGGAAACATTATCCGGCGCCCATCACCGCAGTAAAAACCATTGAAGCTGCGGCCCGTTTTGGTCGTGAAGAAGCATTAAATCTGGAAAACAAAAGCTTTGTCCCGCTGGCGCACACCAACGAAGCCCGCGCACTGGTCGGCATTTTCCTTAACGATCAATATGTAAAAGGCAAAGCGAAGAAACTCACCAAAGACGTTGAAACACCGAAACAGGCCGCTGTACTGGGCGCAGGCATCATGGGTGGCGGCATTGCTTACCAGTCTGCGTGGAAAGGCGTACCGGTTGTCATGAAAGATATCAACGACAAGTCGTTAACCCTCGGCATGACCGAAGCCGCGAAACTGCTGAACAAGCAGCTTGAACGCGGCAAGATCGATGGTCTGAAACTGGCTGGCGTGATCTCCACGATCCACCCAACGCTCGACTACGCCGGGTTTGACCGCGTGGATGTTGTGGTAGAAGCGGTTGTCGAAAACCCGAAAGTGAAAAAAGCCGTACTGGCAGAAACCGAACAAAAAGTACGCCCGGATACCGTACTGGCGTCTAACACTTCAACCATTCCTATCAGCGAACTGGCCAACGCGCTGGAACGCCCGGAAAACTTCTGCGGAATGCACTTTTTTAACCCGGTACACCGGATGCCGTTGGTAGAAATTATTCGCGGCGAGAAAAGCTCCGACGAAACCATCGCGAAAGTTGTCGCCTGGGCGAGCAAGATGGGCAAGACGCCGATTGCGGTTAACGACTGCCCCGGCTTCTTTGTTAACCGCGTGCTGTTCCCGTATTTCGCCGGTTTCAGCCAGCTGCTGCGCGACGGCGCGGATTTCCGCAAGATCGACAAAGTGATGGAAAAACAGTTTGGCTGGCCTATGGGTCCGGCATATCTGCTGGATGTCGTGGGCATTGATACCGCGCATCACGCTCAGGCTGTCATGGCAGCAGGCTTCCCGCAGCGGATGCAGAAAGATTACCGCGATGCCATCGACGCGCTGTTTGATGCCAACCGCTTTGGTCAGAAGAACGGCCTCGGTTTCTGGCGTTATAAAGAAGACAGCAAAGGTAAGCCGAAGAAAGAAGAAGACGCCGCCGTTGAAGACCTGCTGGCAGAAGTGAGCCAGCCGAAGCGCGATTTCAGCGAAGAAGAGATTATCGCCCGCATGATGATCCCGATGGTCAACGAAGTGGTCCGCTGTCTGGAAGAGGGCATTATCGCCACTCCGGCGGAAGCGGATATGGCGCTGGTCTACGGCCTGGGCTTCCCTCCGTTCCACGGCGGCGCGTTCCGCTGGCTGGACACCCTCGGTAGCGCAAAATACCTCGATATGGCACAGCAATATCAGCACCTCGGCCCGCTGTATGAAGTGCCGGAAGGTCTGCGTAATAAAGCGCGTCATAACGAACCGTACTATCCTCCGGTTGAGCCAGCCCGTCCGGTTGGCGACCTGAAAACGGCTTAAGGAGTCACAATGGAACAGGTTGTCATTGTCGATGCAATTCGCACCCCGATGGGCCGTTCGAAGGGCGGTGCTTTTCGTAACGTGCGTGCAGAAGATCTCTCCGCTCATTTAATGCGTAGCCTGCTGGCGCGTAACCCGGCGCTGGAAGCGGCGGCCCTCGACGATATTTACTGGGGTTGTGTGCAGCAGACGCTGGAGCAGGGTTTTAATATCGCCCGTAACGCGGCGCTGCTGGCAGAAGTGCCGCACTCTGTCCCGGCGGTTACCGTCAATCGCTTGTGTGGTTCATCCATGCAGGCACTGCATGACGCAGCACGAATGATCATGACTGGCGATGCGCAGGCATGTCTGGTTGGCGGCGTGGAGCATATGGGCCATGTGCCAATGAGTCACGGCGTCGATTTTCACCCCGGCCTGAGCCGCAATGTCGCCAAAGCGGCGGGCATGATGGGCTTAACGGCAGAAATGCTGGCGCGTATGCACGGTATCAGCCGTGAAATGCAGGATGCCTTTGCCGCGCGGTCACACGCCCGCGCCTGGGCCGCCACGCAGTCGGGCGCATTTAAAAATGAAATCATCCCGACCGGTGGTCACGATGCCGACGGCGTCCTGAAGCAGTTTAATTACGACGAGGTGATTCGACCGGAAACCACCGTGGAAGCCCTCGCCACGCTGCGTCCGGCGTTTGATCCAGTAAACGGTACGGTAACGGCGGGCACATCTTCTGCACTTTCCGATGGCGCAGCTGCCATGCTGGTGATGAGTGAAAGCCGCGCCCATGAATTAGGTCTTAAGCCGCGCGCTCGTGTGCGTTCGATGGCGGTCGTTGGTTGTAACCCATCGATTATGGGTTACGGCCCGGTTCCGGCCTCGAAGCTGGCGCTGAAAAAAGCGGGGCTTTCTGCCAGCGATATCGGCGTGTTTGAGATGAACGAAGCCTTTGCCGCGCAGATCCTGCCGTGCATTAAAGATCTCGGGCTAATGGAGCAGATTGACGAGAAGATCAACCTCAATGGTGGTGCGATCGCGCTGGGTCATCCGCTGGGCTGTTCCGGTGCGCGTATCAGCACCACGCTGCTGAATCTGATGGAACGCAAAGACGTTCAGTTTGGTCTGGCGACGATGTGTATCGGTCTGGGTCAGGGTATTGCGACGGTGTTTGAGCGGGTTTAACCACTTGCCGGATGCGGCGTGAACGCCTTATCCGGTCTACCGATCCTGCACCAATGTAGGCCTGATAAGACGCGCCAGCGTCGCATCAGGCATCGTGCACCGATTGCCGGATGCGACATAGATCTAAATGCCACTGAATAAAGTTTTAGTTGCCGTTCTTCCCGCCTGTCAGGGGCGGGTTTTTTTATATCTCAGATAAATGCAAACGCATCGCCAAACAGACGATCTTCCCGCGCATTACGCTCACTGCAAAACAGGTCACGAGCAATTTTCGCCATCTCAAAACGTCCGGCAATATAGATATCATGCTCTGCCAGCGTACCATGATCCTGCAAGACCGCCGTTAACACGGTGCCAGTACGCCCACGCCAGCCCGCTTCCGGTTGTTCAACCACCGGCACCACACGCAGGCCAGGATGCTTCAGCGAAAGCGCCTCAAGCTCGGAGAGATCATAAAGATGTTGCTCCTCACGCCCACCCCAGTAAATGGTGATATCGCGATTGGGATTACGCGCCAACGCCGTCAATAAAATCGAGCGCGCATAGGAGAACCCGGTGCCGCCCGCAATCAAAATCATCGGACGCTCTTCATCATCGCGCAGCCACGCTTCTCCGTAGGGAATATCGACCACGATTTGATAATCTTTGAGGATGCGGTCCATGACTGCTTTCGCGTAAAGGTTGATTTCAGAAGCGCCAATATGCAGCTCTATAAACCCTTTTTCATCCGGCGTCGAAGCCATTGAAAACGGACGTTTGTCGCGCTCATCCATCACTACCATCAAATACTGACCAGCACGAAAAGAAAAGGCCGCGTCTGGCACGATGCGGACACGATATACGGTATCCGTGATAGCTTCTACCGAGGTCACTTTACAGCTTAAGGTTGTCATGCGCTTTCTCTGTCGGATCGATAAATAGGGCAAAACAAACGCGCATCAGGCGCTTTTACCGTTGTTAAAAATAGCCAGTTCATCCCAGATGGCGTCAATATGCGCGACAACATCTGGATCTTTTTTGATGGGACGTCCCCATTCACGCTGGGTTTCCCCCGGCCATTTATTCGTGGCATCCAGCCCCATTTTTGAACCCAGCCCGGAGACAGGCGAGGCAAAATCCAGATAATCAATAGGCGTATTTTCTACCAGAACAGTATCCCGCGCCGGGTCCATACGGGTGGTAATCGCCCAAATCACATCGTTCCAGTCGCGTGCGTTGACGTCATCATCGCAAACGATCACAAATTTAGTGTACATAAACTGGCGTAAGAACGACCAGACGCCCATCATGACGCGCTTCGCGTGTCCGGCGTACTGTTTTTTGATCGTCACTACCGCCAGACGATAAGAACAGCCTTCCGGCGGCAGGTAAAAATCGACAATTTCCGGGAACTGTTTTTGCAGAATCGGTACAAACACTTCGTTCAACGCCACGCCCAGTACCGCGGGCTCATCTGGCGGACGCCCGGTATAGGTGGAATGGTAAATCGCATCTTCACGCTGGGTAATATGCGTCACGGTAAATACCGGGAAACTATCGACTTCGTTATAGTAACCGGTGTGGTCGCCATACGGCCCTTCCGGCGCAGTTTCGCCTTGTTCGATATACCCTTCCAGCACAATCTCCGCACTGGCGGGCACTTCAAGGTCATTGGAGATACACTTCACCACTTCGGTCTTGGTACCGCGCAGCAATCCGGCAAACGCATACTCTGAAAGTGTATCCGGAACGGGGGTGACTGCACCGAGAATCGTGGCGGGATCGGCACCCAGCGCCACAGAAACCGGGAAACGTTCGCCCGGATGCGCCGCACACCACTCCTGATAATCCAGCGCGCCGCCGCGATGCGACAGCCAGCGCATAATCAGTTTGTTTTTACCAATCAGCTGCTGGCGATAAATGCCCAGATTCTGCCGCTCTTTATGCGGGCCGCGCGTCACTGTCAGCCCCCAGGTAATCAGCGGTGCGGCATCTTCCGGCCAGCAGGTCATAATGGGAATGCGATTGAGATCGACGTCATCGCCAGAGACGATTTTTTGTTGGCAGGGCACACCACGCAGCCGCTTTGTCGGCATGTTCAATACTTGCTTAAACTGCGGCAGTTTATCAAACAGGTCGCGGAAACCTTTTGGCGGCTCCGGCTCTTTCAGAAACGCCAATAATTTACCAACTTCACGCAGCGCCGAAACATCTTCCTGTCCCATGCCCATCGCCACGCGCTTTGGCGTACCGAACAGGTTGCACAGCACCGGCATTGAGTAGCCTTTAGGGTTTTCGAACAACAGCGCAGGCCCACCGGCACGCAAAGTGCGGTCAGCAATTTCAGTGATTTCCAGATGCGGATCCACCGGGAGCGTGATACGTTTTAGCTCACCCTGCTGTTCAAGCAGCGTCAAGAAGTCGCGTAAATCGTTATATTTCATGGCGTCCATTGTAGCCTCTTAATCTACGCCCATTATACGGCGTTCATCTTTGCGATGCTGTAAATTTGTTAAATTAGCGTGAACTCTGACGGTATAACGCAAACCGGGGAATATAATTAACTTAGCGTAAAGCTTTTGCTATCCTTGCGCCCCGATTAAACGGATAAGAGTCATTATGCAATCCTGGTATTTACTGTACTGCAAGCGCGGGCAACTTCAACGTGCCCAGGAACACCTCGAAAGACAGGCTGTGAATTGCCTGGCACCGATGATCACCCTGGAAAAAATCGTGCGTGGAAAACGTACTGCAGTCAGTGAGCCATTGTTTCCCAACTACCTGTTTGTCGAATTTGATCCAGAAGTGATTCATACCACGACTATCAACGCGACCCGCGGTGTCAGCCACTTCGTGCGCTTTGGCGCGTCGCCAGCGATAGTCCCATCGGCGGTGATTCATCAGCTATCGGTATATAAACCGAAAGACATTGTCGATCCGGCAACACCTTATCCGGGTGATAAGGTGATTATTACCGAAGGCGCGTTCGAAGGCTTTCAGGCCATTTTCACCGAACCCGATGGTGAGGCTCGTTCCATGCTATTGCTTAATCTTATTAATAAAGAGATTAAGCACAGTGTGAAGAACACCGAGTTCCGCAAACTCTAAAACGCAATCCCAAACAGTGTTTTGACATTGGCATCCGTGGTGGCAGCCAGCCATGCGGCATCTTCTCCACGCCAGTGCGCAATACGTTGCAAAATATGGTGCAGATGGGCTGGCTCGTTGCGCCGGGATGATGGCTTTGGCGTGAAATCGCGCGGGAGCAGATACGGCGCATCAGTTTCGATCAGCAATTTCTCCGCCGGAATCAACGGTAACAATTCCCGCAGCTCCAGCCCGCGTCGTTCATCGCAAACCCAACCGGTAATGCCGATATAAATTCCACGCGCCACGCACGCCTGCATCTCTTCGCGTGTGCCGGTAAAGCAATGAAGAACCGCACCAGGCAGTTTATCCAGCCACGGCTCCAGCAATGTCATAAACCGCTCGTGGGCATCGCGACAGTGCATAAATACCGGCATGTTTAATTCTGCGGCAATGCGTAGCTGAGCAACAAAAGCGCGTTCCTGCTCTTCCGGCGTCGAAAAGTTGCGGTTAAAGTCGAGACCACATTCACCAATCGCCACCACTTCTGGCTGCACGGCCAGCTCAATAATCGCTTCTTCAGTCGCAGCTTGCCACTGGCTGCTGTCGTGAGGATGTACGCCCGCCGTTGACCAACAGGACGAATACTGACGCGCCAGCTTTTGCGCCTGCTGGCTTTCACGCAGGTTAGTGCCGGTGATGAGTAGCCCATTAACTCCCGCGTCAAAAGCGCGCGCTACAACATCATCACGGTCTTTCGCAAATTGCGAACTGGTCAAATTAACGCCGATATCAAACATCCTGTACTCCATATGACAACCGCCCTGACGGGCGTTGAATTTATTCTTCAGTTTTTTCGCTTTCTGCTTCAGCGTCGTTTTCCTCTTCCCGATTTCGCCCTTTACCAACGTAAAAGCGTGAGAAGAAGACACCGATTTCAAACAGACAGTACATCGGGATCGCCAATAGCGTTTGCGAGAAGACATCCGGCGGCGTCAGCAACATCCCGACAACGAATGCACCAACCAGCACATACGGGCGTTTTTTGCGTAAGTCTTCTGGCGAGGTAATCCCCATCCAGCACAGCAGCACAATTGCCACCGGCACTTCAAAGGAGACACCAAACGCCATAAACAGCGCCATAACGAAGCTTAAATAGCTGGCGATGTCGGTGGATACCTGCACCCCTTCCGGCGCGGTATTGGCAAGGAAGCCAAATGCCAGCGGAAAGACCACAAAGTAGGCGAATGCCATGCCGATATAAAACAGCAGAGAGCTGGAAACCAGCAGCGGCACCACCAGGCGACGTTCATGCTTATACAGCGCTGGGGCGATAAATGCCCACACCTGATAGAGAATCACCGGCGCTGACAGAATCAGCGACACCATAAAGGTCAGCTTGATCGGCGTAAAGAACGGCGAGGCCACGTCGGTGGCGATCATCGTTGAACCTTGCGGCAACTGCTTGATCAATGGCGCGGATACCAGGTGATAGATGTCATTGGCGAAATAGACCAGACACAGGAATATCACGATCACCGCGATAATGCAGTTCAGCAGACGCTTACGCAGCTCAATTAGATGCGTGATAAGCGGTTGAGTATCTTCTACAGACATGTTTACGGTTTATCACTCGACGAAGGGGAAGGTGCAGCGGTTTTCGGTTCAGCGTCCGCAGCAGGTTTTACCACCGGCTCTGGCGTGGTTTCTGGCTTCTGTTCCGGCGAACTGGCCTGCGTTTGTGCAGCGGCAGGCGTTACGCCCTCATGCGCAGCTTCATTATCTTTCACCACCGGGTTATGGATGGTGTGCGCTTCATCGCTCGCCTTTTCTGGATCGTTTGCAACGTAGGAACGCTTCATCGACTCCGCGGCCTGGCGTAGTTCATCCATCGACGCTTTCAGTTCGGGCGTCAGGTTAGTGAGGCTCGCCTTTTCAACCTTTTTCAGACTGTCCTGAAACTCCTGGAGTTTTAACTCCTGGATCAGTTCGTTCTGCACCGTTGTCGCCAGTGAACGCAACGCGCGAATCCAGCCCGCTACCGTTTTTACCGCCACAGGCAGTCGTTGCGGCCCCAGAACGACGAGGCCGATGATGAACACCAATAGCAGTTCGCTAAAACCGATATCAAACACGGATTACACCTGCTCTTTATCGTGGCGCTTCGCGTCTTCTGTTTTAGCCTGTTCCTGATTCGTATCCGCCTGCTTATCGGCGATAGTTTTCGCAGTAAAATCAGCATCCTGACTGGTTTTATCCTGCTTTGGTTCATCATCGCTCATTGCTTTTTTAAAGCCTTTGATCGACGCACCAAGATCGGAACCGATGGAGCCGAGCTTTTTGGTGCCAAAAAGCAGTACAACGATGACGGCAATAATCAATAACTGCCAAATACTGATACCACCCATACATGTTCCTCTGTGGTAGATGATGATTAAACAAAGCCGCATTATACGTTACACGGCCCGCCTTGAGCGATGAAAAAATCAGCGTGTTTTGCGCCAACCGACAAACCAGGCGATCAGACCACCTGCCATTAACCAGCCGGGCATCAGCCCCCACTCAGGTCGGCTGACCAACAAGAATGTGCCACTTAATACTAACGTAGCGCCAATTCCGAGAAAATAACGCGATTGTCCCTGACGTACATGATTTGACTGAAGCTCGCGGGCAATCTTATCAACACTGTGCTGTAAATACTTGCCCTGGCGCAAACTGTCGTAAACCAATTCAGGCAGTTCTGGCATTTTTTCGACCCAGAACGGCGCTTTTTCTTTAAATGCTCTCACCAGCGCAGGAATACCGACCTGATCTTTAATCCACGACTCCAGGAAAGGCTTCGCTGTTTTCCATAAATCGAGCTGCGGATAAAGCTGGCGTCCTACCCCTTCGACATAGAGCAGGGTTTTCTGGAGTAACACCAGTTGCGGCTGCACTTCCATATTGAAGCGACGCGCCGTATTAAACAGATTTAACAGTACATGTCCAAACGAAATTTCGGCCAGCGGTTTCTCAAAGATAGGTTCACAGACCGTACGAATGGCAAATTCGAACTCTTCAACGTTGGTATCTGGTGGCACCCAGCCTGAATCGACGTGTAGCTCTGCCACTTTGCGATAGTCGCGATTAAAGAAGGCGATAAAGTTTTCTGCCAGATAGCGTTTATCTTCTTTGTTTAGCGAGCCAACAATCCCGCAATCAATGCCGATATATTTCGGGTTTTCCGGGTGTTCATAGCTTACGAAGATGTTGCCAGGGTGCATATCGGCATGGAAAAAGCTGTCGCGAAAGACCTGAGTGAAGAACACCTGCACGCCGCGTTCCGCCAGCAATTTCATGTTAGTGCCGTTTTTCTCCAGCGCCGCAACATCAGACACCGGAATGCCGTAAATGCGCTCCATCACCATCATCCCTTCACTACAATAGTCAGGGTAAACTTCCGGGATGTAGAGCATCGGGCTGTCTTCAAAATTGCGCCGAAGCTGAATGGCGTTGGCAGATTCCCGCAGCAAATTCAGTTCATCAATCAAGGTCTTTTCGTACTCGCGCACCACTTCGGTTGGGCGCAGACGGCGACCATCCGGCAGCAAACGCGGCACCCAGCGAGCCAGACGGTAGATAAGTTTCAGATCCGCTTTAATGACCGGCAAAATATCCGGGCGGATGACTTTAATCACCACCTCTTTACCATTCGATTTCAATCGCGCGGTATGAACCTGGGCGATAGAAGCAGAAGCCAGCGGCTTGATTTCAAAATCGTCAAACCACGCTTCTACCGGCAAGCCGCCCATTGCAGCTTCAATCTGCTGCTTCGCCAGCTTGCCATCAAACGGAGCTACTTTGTCCTGCAATAACGCCAGCTGATCGGCAATATGCGGTGGAAAAAGATCGCGGCGGGTTGATAACATTTGCCCGAACTTGATCCAAACCGGCCCCAGTTCTTGCAGGGCCAGTCGTAGTCGCTCACCTAAAAGTTTGTCTTTATGCCGATTTGGCATCCAGAATAATGAGTATCGCCATAGCCGTAGCGGCAGGGTGATACGCATTTTGGGGATCAGTTCATCAAGTCCGTAGCTTAAAAAAGTGCGAATGATGAAATATAGGCGCCGTACTTCACCTGGCGTCATTTAGCCTCCAGTTTTTCCAGCCGTTTGGTCAGGGCATCAACAGCACGCTCGACGGCAGCCGTCTCTTCCGCAAACCAGGCCACTTCAAGCGGACCGGGTGCCATACGCCACTCTTCAGTAATGGCTTCCGCCACATAACGTTGCTGGCGCTTAATGCCGTGATGCAGGAACTTTGCGCCTCCGCGCATGGCTTTGCTGATTCCTTCAGCGGCGATATCACCGGTATAAGGGGCCAGCAGTTCCGCAGGGTCGAACTCTGCCAGATCTGCCAGCGCAACGAAGTTTTGCACCACCTGAATATCGCCCTGCACTTCCAGCTCACCACTGCGAATCAGTGCGGTAAGCTGCTGGCGATCGCGAAGTTTCGGCAACACACTGGCGTAGGCGATAACGGTGCAGTCAGCATCGCCTGCCCATTCGCCCAGTACATCAACCTGGCGTTCGCTGAACACCAGAATCAATGACGTCGAAAAGCCTTTTACCTCCACGCGCAATACTTTACCCAGCAGACGCGAGCGGGCTGTTTTCAGCGCGGGTGAGCGATACAGGAAGGTGTTGAGCAGACTTTCAATTCCTGCCGTCACTAAAGGTTTAAAAGGCATTTCCGGTCTCCTGTCAGAACTTATAACCACGATGCAGCGCCACAACCCCTGCCGTCAGATTGTAGTAGTCGACACTTTCGAATCCGGCATCCTGCATCATGGCTTTCAGGGTATCCTGATCGGGATGCATACGGATGGATTCTGCCAGATAACGGTAGCTGTCGGCGTCGTTCGCGACCAGTGAGCCAATACGCGGCAGCACATGGAAGGAGTATGCATCATAGGCTTTGCTCAGCGGCTCGATAATTGGCTTCGAGAACTCAAGCACCAGCAGGCGGCCGCCGGGTTTCAGCACGCGATACATTGAACGCAGTGCTTTATCTTTGTCGGTGACGTTACGCAGACCAAACGAAATGGTGATGCAATCAAAGGTGTTATCCGGGAACGGCAGCGCCTCAGCGTTCGCCTGAACATACTCAACGTTGCCAATCACACCGATATTACGCAGCTTCTCGCGTCCCATTTTGAGCATGGATTCATTGATATCAGCAAGGACCACTTTGCCAGTTTCTCCGACCAGGCGGGAGAATTTCGCTGTCAGGTCGCCGGTGCCACCAGCCAGATCCAGCACGGTCTGCCCACGGCGTACGCCGCTGCAATCAATCGTGAATCGCTTCCACAAACGATGAATACCAAATGACATCAAATCATTCATGACATCGTATTTTGATGCCACGGAATGGAAAACGTGGGCGACCATATCCGCTTTTTGTTCCTTCGCGACGGTCTGAAAACCAAAGTGCGTCGTTTCTTGTGACTTATCCACCATCTCAATGCCTGCTCATCAAAAAATTGTTCCAGAAGTGTAACAGATTGGGCGTCGATGCCCTAGATTTCTACCCGGCTTAACTACCCCTAATGGGCTAGCGCGACTGCTGATTATATTCATCATCGCGTTGATAAGCTTCATCATTCGGCTGCTCCGGAACCGACCGAAGTCGATACTCTTCATCCTGGCTCACCGCCTGTTCAGCCAAATCCGGATTAATCTCGCGTTTAATTTCTACTCCTAAACCGCGAAACGCTTCTGCCTGCGCCAGCACATTTCCGCGACCTGAAGAGAGTTTTTTCATTGCCTGGCGGTAGTTATCCTGCGCTTTGTCGAGACTTTGACCAATCGCGGACATGTCATCGATGAACAAACGCATCTTGTCGTACAGCTTGCTGGCACGATCGGCGATTTGCTGGGCGTTGCGGCTTTGATGCTCATAACGCCACAGGTTGGCAATAGTACGCAACGCCACCAGCAGCGTAGTCGGGCTAACCAGCATGATATTGTTTTTCAACGCTTCGGTGATCAGCTCCGGCTGGCGGTCAAGCGCCAGTAAAAAAGCGGGTTCAACGGGAATAAACATCAGCACGTAATCCAGAGTTCGCAGCCCCGGCAGCTGTTGATAATCTTTGCGTCCCAGCAAACGGATATGGTTACGCACCGACGCGATATGTTCCTGTAGCGCGCTTTCGCGGGTGTAGTCGTCTTCGGCGTTAAAATAGCGTTCATAGGCGACCAGCGTCATTTTGGCGTCGATCACCACATCTTTTCCCTGCGGCAGCCGCACGATGACATCCGGCTGCATCCGCGAGCGGGCGTCATTTTCGATGCTGACCTGGGTTTCATATTCATACCCTTCACGCAGACCGGAAGCCTCCAGCACCCGCGTCAATACTACCTCGCCCCAGTTGCCCTGGGTTTTATTGTCGCCTTTCAGCGCGCGCGTCAGGTTAATCGCTTCCTGGGCCATTTGCGCGTTGAGTTGCTGGAGATTGCGAATTTCGTGGGTCAGGGTATGGCGTTCTTGTGCTTCTTTACCGAAGCTGTCCTGAACCTGACGGCGGAAACCGTCCAGTTGTTCACGTAGCGGCGACAACAGGCTGTTCAGACTCTGACGGTTTTGCTCATCAACCCGGCGATTGCTGTGCTCAAAAATACGGTTGGCGAGGTTTTCAAACTGCTCACTGAGGCGCTGCTCGCTGTTAATCATCTGGCGAATTTTATCGTCAGCATGTTGCTGTGCGGCTTCCATCCGCGTGGTTACTTCACGCAGATCGGCCTCCAGAGAGGTGTTAATACTTTGCAGGCTGCGCACTTCGTTATTGAGTAACTCGCACTCTGCACGCCAGTGCTCGCTTTGGGTAATTTGTTGTTTTGCCGCGCTTAACTCCGCGACCATCTCTTCACGTTCAGCTAATTGCTCGGCTTTTTGCTGCGCATGTTGATAACTGGCAAACAGCCAGCCAATTGCCACACCCACCAACGCAATAACTGCGTAAACCATGATTGAGAAATCCACAACGCCTCCTGACGCAACAACTTACCCGCACAAAATAGAATTGTGCTGTACAAACGTCCAGTTGGAAAGGCATTTCCTGCGAGGCGCTACGCAAAAATACAAAAGGCCGAACGCGTCGGCCTTCAGACAGGAGAAGAGAATTACAGCAGACGACGCGCCGCTTCCACCACGATTTTCACCGCTTGGCTTTCAGTTTGTTTCATCGTCTCAGCATTCGGGATCTCTTGCTGGGTGCGGTTAACGATAACACCCGCTACCATACCGGCACGCAGGCCCTGACTTGCACACATGGTCAGCAGGGTTGCAGATTCCATTTCATAGTTCATTACGCCCATCGCCTGCCACTCTTCCATAGAACCTTTAAAGTGACGAACTACGCGACCAGAGTAAGTATCGTAACGTTCCTGGCCTGGGTAGAAGGTATCAGAAGAAGCTGTCACGCCAACGTGAGTTGTCGCGCCAATGGATTTCGCAGCTTCAACCAGCGCAGTCGTACATTCGAAATCAGCGACAGCCGGGAATTCCAGCGGTGCGAAGTGCAGGCTCGCGCCATCCAGACGGACAGACGCCGTGGTAACCAGGACATCACCCACATTAATATGCGGCTGAATAGCGCCCGTTGTACCGATACGCAGGAAGGTGCGAATGCCCAGCTGTGCCAGCTCTTCAACAGCAATAGAGGTAGACGGGCCGCCGATACCGGTAGAGCAGACGATAACAGGTTTACCATCCAGCTCTGCACGCCAGGTGGTGAATTCGCGGTGAGATGCCAGCTTAACCGGCTTATCCATCAGCGCGGCGATCTTTTCCACACGATCCGGGTCGCCAGGGACGATGGCAAGCGTAGCCCCTTGTAAATCGTTTTTAGTGAGGCCGAGATGAAAAACATCAGACTTGGACATATACAACTCCTCTGTGAATCGGTTTAGTCAGAAGAAGCAAAAAGACACTTTACCGAAGGGTTTAACATTTTTTCGTGATACTCATCACCATGACGCAAATGCGTTGCATAAATTTACCCACCAAAAGTGATGCAAATCACATAAATCACTCTTCATTCTGCAGGACTGCATAAAAGATGAGCCGATTCAGGCAATGTGATTTGTTGCATGCTGACTATAGTTAACATTGCGCAACATTTTTATAAGGGTACGGAGAATACCATGGCAACAACACAACAATCTGGATTTGCACCTGCTGCATCGCCTCTCGCTTCGACCATCGTTCAGACCCCGGACGACGCGATTGTGGCGGGCTTCACCTCTATCCCTTCACAAGGGGATAACATGCCTGCTTACCATGCCAGACCAAAGCAAAGCGATGGCCCACTGCCAGTGGTCATTGTAGTGCAGGAAATTTTTGGCATGCATGAACATATCCGCGACATTTGTCGCCGTCTGGCGCTGGAGGGGTATCTGGCTATCGCACCTGAACTTTACTTCCGCGAAGGCGATCCGAATGATTTTGCCGATATCCCCACGTTGCTTAGCGGTCTGGTAGCAAAAGTGCCTGACTCGCAGGTGCTGGCCGATCTCGATCATGTCGCCAGTTGGGCTTCCCGCAACGGCGGCGATGTTCATCGTTTAATGATCACCGGATTCTGCTGGGGTGGACGTATCACCTGGCTGTATGCCGCGCATAATCCACAGCTAAAAGCTGCAGTGGCGTGGTACGGCAAACTGACGGGCGACAAGTCGCTAAATTCACCGAAACAACCTGTTGATATCGCAACCGATCTTAACGCGCCGGTTCTCGGCTTATATGGTGGTCAGGATAACAGCATTCCGCAGGAGAGCGTTGAAACCATGCGCCAGGCGCTGCGGGCTGCTAATGCGAAAGCAGAGATTATCGTGTACCCGGACGCCGGGCATGCATTCAACGCTGATTATCGCCCGAGCTATCATGCCGAATCTGCGAAAGATGGCTGGCAGCGTATGCTGGAATGGTTTAAGCAGTATGGTGGGAAGCGGAGTTAGTTTCCTCTTAGTCTATATTTGAGATGGTGAGTGAACGAGTGCGTTTTGCTGCCATCTCTGTCCCCCAAAAAATAATCAGTATGAATTGATTGGAGATTACGACTCCGCTATTTGACCTTAAGAAGGTCGGCAAGTCATAGTCATAAATGAGTCTCTTCAATGGAAGACACCTTAGAGATTTACCATCTACTCCCATTCACAAACAAACATTAATTATTATCAACACATTCACATTAATTATAAATCATCTCAGACCTTCCTGATAAAAAGATATTAAAGTGAAACATTTTGTTTTTCACATTTTAGTTCATCACTTTTAGGCGTAAATAAAGGTAAAAAAAACAACAATACTATTTCTCTTTCACAAAAGAATTAACAAAAGGTTTTTTAAGGATGAGTGATATTATTTACTTGACCATAACCGGAGAACAACAAGGATGTATTTCCTCTCTTTGTGGAACGAGCGCATCAATAGGTAATCGCTGGCAGATTGGCCATGAAGATGAAATCTTCGCGTTCTCGCTCTCTAATAGTATTACGAATGCAGGCAAAGGGTCACAATTGCATGGCCTTAGTTTCTGTAAATTCTTATTAACGCTATTAACAATAACGAGCAGTTGTTCATGGCGTTTGACTTCTATCGGATCAATAGATTTGGTCGATGGGAGAAATATTACAACATTCAACTCCGCGGCGCGCTCTTATCAGCAATCAATCACCTGTTTACTGAGAACAATCTGGATACAGAAGCCATCACTGTCAGTTATGAATATATACTCTCCAGGCATCTGATTGCTAATACTGAATTTAGTTATTTGGCATTTCCCGATAACTACAACCGTCTGTTTATACCACGGCCAAAAACTAAAGCTGGTAATGGTTCAAAACACTTAATAGTAAAGCGGTTGGCAGACTGCTTGCTGCTGGCGGCATATACAATGGGAATATCGAAGGATTCAGGGAAACAGCAGACAAGTTGGGGGGAGATGCACCTGCTGGTTACGATCAATTTATGGATAACAAAGGGTTACTCATCGCTGGTGCTTCAATAGTTGCTGGAGCAGTTCTGGGGAGAATGAGACTCCCTGATTTGGAATCACTTGAGCATTTCGGAGCCAGAGGAGCAGTATCAGGAAGACTGAACCGCCCCGGGTTTCCTGGAGAGTGTTTTATCTGTGAACTCAGGCTGCCAGATCATCGTTTCCGATGGAAGCATAATAAGCTTTTTCTGCTTCTGCCGGAGGGATGTGGCCCAGCCTTTCCAGCAATCGTCGATTATTATACCAGTCCACCCACGTGAGTGTGGCCAGTTCCACTTCTGCACGGTTTTTCCAGCTCTTACGGTGTATTACCTCCGCTTTGTAAAGACCATTGATGCTCTCCGCCATCGCGTTGTCATACGAGTCGCCTGTACTTCCTGTTGATGCCAGTAATCCGGCTTCCTTAAGCCGCTGTGTGTAGGCCAGCGATACATACTGAGAACCTTT
>NZ_MIIV01000504.1:0-22424 GCF_001743015.1 Shigella sp. FC1567 | reverse complement strand
AAAGGTTCTCAGTATGTATCGCTGGCCTACACACAGCGGCTTAAGGAAGCCGGATTACTGGCATCAACAGGAAGTACAGGCGACTCGTATGACAACGCGATGGCGGAGAGCATCAATGGTCTTTACAAAGCGGAGGTAATACACCGTAAGAGCTGGAAAAACCGTGCAGAAGTGGAACTGGCCACACTCACGTGGGTGGACTGGTATAATAATCGACGATTGCTGGAAAGGCTGGGCCACATCCCTCCGGCAGAAGCAGAAAAAGCTTATTATGCTTCCATCGGAAACGATGATCTGGCAGCCTGAGTTCACAGATAAAACACTCTCCAGGAAACCCGGAGCGGTTCATGTGGCTTCTGCCATCCAGCATCCGCATTGTGCGCACATCATTGGCCCAGACAGTCCAGTTAGGCTCTTTTGGTCGCATGATCTCGCCATCATCACTGGCGGCCTGTTCGTAGAGACCCACGATCCGCCCCCATATCCACTGCGCACACGCCAGATCCTCCTGGCTACCCCACTGGCGTTTTTTCGCACTAAACACAACTGCGCCAGGGTGCCGGATTAAAAAATCCTGTTCAGCCGTCTGCGGGTCCGGTTGCGAAGCTTCCGGACGAAAAGTGTTTTTATTCTCTGTAGTAATCTCTGTTGTATTCTCTGTAGGATCATCGGGCCATTTTGACCCGATGACATTGGGTCGTTTTGAACCAATGGAGCGTTTCATTTTGACCTCTTCCATCGTGTCATTTTGACCTGATGGAGCGGCGCATTTTGAACCGATGGATTCGCTCAATTTGCCATCATCTAAAAGCTCGCTCCCATAGTTAATCGTGTAGAAATTGGTCATATCGCGCTTTGATTTATTGAGCTTTTCACAACGCAAGAGCCCCAGCGTTTTCAGACTTGCAAACGCGCGCTTTAACGTTGACTCTGACCAGAATGGGAACTGTTCCAGCCATTGTTCCGTTGTGTTGTAAATCCAGCGAACACCATCACATTCCATGCCGGAATTGGTATCTCTCAACCAGTAATGCAACTGCTGCAACACAATGGCTTCATTTAAGCCAATCTTCATCGCAAGCTGTGTGTTTATAACCAGTGGGCGTTCAGCAAAAAGAAGGCTCATAATTCCATCCAGCTTTTTGTTGGTATTGCTGTCGATACGCAAGTTTGAAAGCAATTGCTTTTTCTATAAGTTCGTCAGTTTCACGATCCACTACGGCAGGATCAGCAAAAAGCAGTCCGGACTCCACCACATCGCCATATTCTTTGTTTAACCCGGCGATCATGTACGTGATGCTTTTTCCGTCACTAATTTCACGATACAACCTGAAATCATTAATCCGGATAGCCTCCATAATTGCAGGCACTAGCGCCGTGAACTTTTCACGCTTATCCCTGGTGTCGATAGCCTTCCAGCGTTCGAATATCTTCACTCGATTAACGCCAAGCGCTCGCTGATCAACCGCGCCACCTTCATCTGTGACACGCTGAACATCGATGTTCGGGCGCTCTTTCAAAGCCCAGAATGCTTCAGTGATTAATATCGTCGCCTGCTCCTGTGTCATTCCTGGTCGACATATCCAGGCATCCAGAGCCTCACGAGCCTGTTCAGGAGTGATTTTCATTGTTCAACCGCCCCGCCCGCTTCGTCTTACGATATTCGTCATAAACCTTGGGATCATACAGAAGCTCGCCGCCAGATGCCTCCTGTAGACGCATCGCGCGACCTTCAGGAACTAGCTCTTGCCATTGAGAAACAGCAGATGGGTCAACGCCAGCAGCTTTCGCTACTTTGGCTTTCGTACCGTAAAAATTAATTACGTCTGATTTAAACATCGCACCTCCAATATTGAGTTTTCTCAATGCTAATCACTCAAGGAATCTCAAGTCAAGGATTATTAAGATATCTAAATATGAACGAGAAAACTTTAGGTCAACGCATTAGAGAAAGACGTAAGCAGGTAGGCTTAAGTCAAAACGGTTTAAGCAAAGCTGCTGGCGTATCTGGCTCATCAATTTCATTATGGGAAAGTGACCATACAGCCCCGCGCGGGCAAAATTTGCATCGCCTCGCCGAGGTATTGCAATGTTCACCAACCTGGATACTGTTTGGCGACGAGGACAAAACACCAGCTCCCCCTGTTTCACTCGATAGTACCCTAGACTTATCGGAAGATGAGTTAGAGATGCTGCGTTTGTATCGCGCACTTCCTAAATCAGAGCAACAAGCACAACTCAGCGAACTCCGCGCCCGCGTTGAGAATTTTAATCGCCTGTTCACCGAGCTATTAGAGGCTCGCAAACGCAACAAGCATCAATAATCATCCCTTCACAAAATTTTAAAGCCTTACATTTCAATGTATTGGCTTTATCTTGCGCCAGCACTTGAGTTTTCTCATCAAAAAACCTTGACGAAAAATAATGAGAAAACTAAATTACCTCCATCAACACACCGCACGGTGTTCTCCGCAAACAGTTCCGCTACCCCGGCGTTAAGGGGAAATGAGGTCAGCATGGATACTATCGATCTTGGCAACAACGAATCTCTGGTGTACGGCGTGTTTCCAAACCAGGACGGCACGTTCACCGCAATGACGTATACCAAAAGCAAAACGTTTAAAACCGAAAATGGTGCCCGTCGCTGGCTGGAAAGAAACTCAGGTGAGTGATATGGATTTCGACACAATCATGGAAAAGGCTTACGAAGAATACTTCGAAGGCCTTGCCGAAGGCGAAGAAGCTCTCAGCTTCAGTGAGTTTAAACAGGCGCTTTCCAGCTCGGCAAAATCTAACGGCTGATAAGCGAAGCAGCACCGCGAGGAATCAGTATGCAGAAACGAGAACCCGTCATCATCGCGCCAGACTATACCGATGATGAACTTTATGAGTGGATGCACCAGAAAATTAATGCAGCGCAGGATCTGAAATGGGCCAATGAAGCCAGGGCTAAGCAGGCTGAAAATCTGTCCGCTCTGGAGCAGGATATCACTAATCTGGAAAAAGCAGCGGCATTAAGCATTGCCAGAATGATTACATACCCGCGTTAATAGCTAACCAACGAAGCTAAGGTTGGTAATTAAGGAGTTCTCCACGGGTGAGGTGGAGTGCGTGCGCCGGACACGGGTGAGCATCCGGCACTGACAGTTTACTGAAAGGATATTTCCCTGAAAAGTCAGACCATAACGCGAAAGCGCACGGCGAGGTAGCTGGTTCATAGATAGCCTGTCGTTAAATTTTCGTCGACCGTGCGCTTCCGGTTGTGGCAATCCGCGAAATGGCGCGGCGGTAAGTATGGCGGGGTTATTCCTTCCACCGTTGAGGACACCGGGTTGTCAGGTTGACCATACGCTTAAGTGACAACCCCGCTGCAACGCCCTCTGTTATCAATTTTCTGGTGACGTTTGGCGGTATCAGTTTTACTCCGTGACTGCTCTGCCGCCCTTTTTAAAGTGAATTTTGTGATGTGGTGAATGCGGCTGAGCGCACGCGGAACAGTTAAAACCAAAAACAGTGTTATGGGTGGATTCTCTGTATCCGGCGTTAATTGTTAACTGGTTAACGTCACCTGGAGGCACCAGGCACCGCATCACAAAATTCATTGTTGAGGACGCGATAATGGAAACGTTATTACCAAACGTTAATACGTCTGAAGGTTGTTTTGAAATTGGTGTCAATATCAGTAACCCTGTATTTACTGAAGATGCCATTAACAAGAGAAAACACGAACGGGAGCTATTAAATAAAATATGCATTCTTTCAATGCTGGCCCGTTTACGTCCGATACAAAAAGGATGCTGGCAATGAATACAGCATTTGCACTTGTTCTGACAGTTTTTCTTGTTTCCGGAGAGCCAGTTGATATTGCAGTCAGTGTTCACAGGACAATGCAGGAGTGTGTGACTGCAGCAACCGAACAGAAAATTCCCGGTAACTGTTACCCGGTCGATAAAGTTATTCACCAGGATAATAACGAAATCCCGGCAGGTCTTTAAAACAGTTCCGTAATAAATATCCGGTTTCATTCTTATATGCCAGCAATGGCAGGGATTTGTTCACCCTTAAATCTGTAATGAGGTAAAACAAAATGAGTAAAGTCTTTATTTGCGCCGCCATTCCGGACGAACAGGCAATAAAGGAAGAAGGTGCCGTCGCTGTAGCCACAGCCATTGAAGCCGGTGATGAACGTCGCGCCCGCGCAAAATTTCACTGGCAATTCCTGGAGCATTATCCGGCTGCTCAGGACTGCGCTTATAAATTTCTTGTCTGCGAGGATAAACCCGGTATACCCCGCCCTGCCCTCGATTCCTGGGATGCTGAATATATGCAGGAAAACCGCTGGGATGAGGAGTCTGCTTCCTTTGTCCCGGTTGAGACTGAATCCGATCCGATGAACGTCACTTTTGACAAGCTGGCCCCTGAAGTACAGAACGCTGTCATGGTTAAGTTCGACACATGTGAAAACATCACCGTTGATATGGTTATTAGCGCACAGGAATTGTTGCAGGAAGACATGGCAACATTCGACGGACATATCGTTGAAGCGTTGATGAAAATGCCAGAAGTTAACGCCATGTATCCGGAGCTTAAGCTGCATGCCATCGGGTGGGTTAAGCATAAATGTAAGCCTGGTGCCAAATGGCCCGAAATTCAGGCAGAGATGCGCATCTGGAAAAAACGTCGCGAAGGTGAACGCAAGGAAACCGGAAAATACACGTCTGTTGTTGATCTCGCCCGCGCCAGAACCAATCAACAGCACAGTGAAAATTCAACAGGAAAAATCAGCCCGGTCATTGCTGCCATTCATCGCGAATACAAGCAGACATGGAAAACACTGGATGACGAACTGGCCTACGCTCTCTGGCCTGGTGATGTGGATGCCGGAAACATTGACGGCAGCATCCATCGCTGGGCAAAAAATGAAGTTATCGACAACGACCGCGAAGACTGGAAGCGTATCTCGGCATCAATGCGCAAACAGCCTGATGCCCTTCGCTACGACCGCCAGACTATTTTTGGCCTTGTCCGTGAACGTCCGATCGACATTCACAAAGACCCTGTGGCACTGAACAAATACATTACTGAATACCTGACTACAAAGGGCGTGTTTGAAGATGAAGGAAGAAATCAGAGCGCAACTGATACTCTCTCGTCGCCAGTACCAGAAACTGATGCAGTGGAAACGGCAATTCCGGGCAACGAAAAAACCGAATGCAAAGTGGAAGTCGAACCATCTGTAGAGCGTGAGGGGCCGTTCTACTTCCTCTTCACCGACAAGGATGGCGAAAAATACGGTCGCGCAAACAAACTTTCTGGTCTGGAAAAAGCACTAGCCTTGGGAGCTACGGAAATCACAAAAGAGGAATACTTCGCACGTAAAAACGGCACGTACTCAGGTTCACAACAAAATACTGGTGCATCTGACACGACCGCACAACCAGAGCCGGTAAAAGTTACCGCTGACGAAGTAAACAAAATTATGCAGGCAGCCAATATCAGCCAGCCTGACGCCGATAAGTTGCTTGCTGCCTCTCGCGGAGAATTTGTTGCAGGGATTAGCGACCCGAATGATCCGAAATGGGTAAAGGGGATTGAAACCCGCGATTCTGTAAACCAGAACCAGCAAGAATCGGAACAGAACGACCAGAAAGCGGAACAAAACAGCCCAAATACGCAACAAAACGAGCCAGAAACGAAACAACCTGAGCCAGTAGCGCAACAGGAACCGGAAAAAGTCTGCACCGCCTGCGGTCAAAGCGGTGGCGGCAACTGCCCTGATTGTGGCGCGGTGATGGGTGACGCAACATACCAGGAAACATTCGATGAAGAGAATCAGGTTGAAGTTCAGGAAAATGATCCGAAGGAAATGGAAGGCGCTGAACATCCACACAAGGAGAATGCTGGTAGCGCTCAGGATCACGCCAGCGATAGTGAAACTGGCGAGACGGCAGATCCCTTAATTACGATGAACGGTCATCACGTTATCACATCCACCAGCAGGACGTGTGACCATCTAATGATCGACCTTGAAACCATGGGAAAAAATCCTGATGCCCCGATTATCTCAATAGGTGCAATATTTTTCGATCCGCAAACCGGAGATATGGGACCGGAATTTAGTAAGACTATCGATCTGGAAACTGCTGGCGGAGTCATTGATCGTGACGTCATTAAAAGGTGGCTGAAGCAATCACGTGAAGCGCAGTCTGCCATTATGACCGATGAAATCCCGTTAGATGATGCACTGTTACAATTGCGGGAATTTATCGACGAAAACTCCGGTGAATTTTTTGTTCAGGTCTGGGGAAATGGAGCCAACTTCGACAACACGATTTTGCGCCGTTCATACGAACGGCAGGGGATCCCCTGCCCGTGGCGTTACTACAACGATCGCGATGTACGCACAATCGTTGAGCTGGGGAAAGCCATAGACTTCGATGCCAGAACGGCTATTCCATTCGAAGGTGAGCGCCATAATGCACTTGATGACGCCCGTTACCAGGCAAAATACGTTTCAGTTATCTGGCAAAAACTGATCCCGAATCAGGCTGATTTTTAATGTTCAACCCCGGTCGTTGCCCACCAGCTATAGTGGCGGCGACCATGATTAGCGAACGACGCTCATGGCAAGACTTATTCTGCTCACTGAGTGGGCAAAAGAGGAATTCAGTGAACCGGTCCCAACTCCGAGTACGTTAAGTAAATACGCTAAAGCCGGAATGATATTTCCTCTCCCCAAAAAAGTTGGAAGACGCTGGCGAGTGGATCCGCAAGCTCGCTTTGTCGGAATGGTAAACAAGCCGGAGGTGATCGCCACAGATCACCCTGCTTTGAAGAGGATACTGGAAGATGGCGCGCCGCGAAAATATAAAACCAATGTTCCGGGATTATCTCCGTATTTTGACAAAAGAAATAACAAAGTTTACTGGCGTTACAGGCATCCCATAACAGGCAAAAATCACGGTCTCGGCAGTATTGACCAGAAACTGGCAGAAACTATTGCAGCAGAAGCGAACAGCCGTCTTGCCCGGCAGCAAATGGAACAAATGCTCAGTCTGCAGGAGAAAATTATTAGTGATACCGGCGGTTCATCAACCGTTACCATTTTTCTGAATAATTACAGAAAAATTCAACAGGAAAGATATGAAAACGGCGAGATCAAACTCAACACGCTGAAACAGAAAGCGGCCCCTCTCAGGGTATTTGATGAACGTTTTGGCACCAGACCGTTAGATGCCATAACCGTAAAAGATGTGGTATCAGTACTGGAAGAGTACAAGGCCAGAGGACATAACAGAATGGGACAAATTTTCAGGAAGGTACTGATCGATGTTTTCCGGGAAGCTCAGCAAACGGGCGATGTCCCGCCAGGCTTTAACCCTGCAGAATCGGCAAAAAAACCGCAGGTGCGGATATCAAGACAGCGACTGACTTTTGATGAGTGGATGATGATTTATAACGCAGCGGAAAAGGATGGTTACTTTTTACAGCGCGGTATGCTGCTGGCACTGATGACAGGCCAGCGCCTTTCAGATATTTGCAAAATGCAATTTTCGGATATCCGGGATGGTTATCTTCATGTCGAACAGCAAAAAACAGGAACCCGGATTGCCATCCCTCTGGCTCTGCGTTGCGATAAATTAAATCTCACCCTAGATGATGTGGTGTCATCCTGCCGCGATTGCGTTCTTAGTCCGTGGCTATTGCACCACCATCACGCGAAAGGGACAGCTAAGCGCGGCGGGATGGTTAAGCCAGCAACATTAACCGTTGCATTTAAAAAAGCCCGGGATTCTGTGGATTACAACTGGCGTGCTAATGGCACCCCACCCTCTTTCCATGAGCAGAGATCTTTATCAGAGCGATTGTTCAGAGAGCAGGGGGTTGATACCAAAATTTTGCTGGGCCATTCGAATCAAAAAATGACCGATATTTACAACGACGCACGCGGTAAGGAATGGAAAAAACTGGTCATTTGATGACCAGTTTTGCAGAGGGGTTTTGCAGAGGTTTTGCAGAGAAAATTAAAAACGATATCCTGCGGAGAACATAAACACCCACGGATCCAGTCGTACCGAGTCTTTTACGGTAGTAACACCAGATTTGTACTTAGCCGTGGTATCGATATCCATGTACCACACTGACATGTTAACCAACCAGTCACGGTTAATCAGATAATCAACCCCCACCTGCCCGGCAGCTCCCCAGGAATCTTTCAGACTGAGATCGGAAAGCCCTGCCTCTTTGCCATGATCGTTAAATCCATTATCAAAGAAGGTGGTGTAGTTAATACCTGCCCCAACGTAAGGACGGAATTTGCTGCTGGCATCACCAAAATACCACTGCGCCATCAGTGTTGGCGGCAGATGGTGAACGGTTGCAATATCGCCGGTCGCCCGGGTGCCGATTTTATGGCGGAACGGCGTCGCTGCCAGTAATTCCACACCAATGTTGTCGGTCGCCATATAAGTAAACGTCAAGCCCAGTTGAGTGTTATTGGTCACGCTGAATCCACCCAGACTTCCTAACGTACCACCAGCACCTTCTGTTGGACGTACGGTTGCAGAACCTGCACGCATAAAAAATTCGCCTGCTTCATGCGCAAAGGCACTGCCAGAGAGAAGAGTTGTTACTGCCAAAGCCGCCACTGTTAACTTTTTCATATCCGCTCCGTCGTTATGGTTATAAAAACGTGACGAATATACCTACATTGGAGTAACAAATGATCCTACATAGATCACATTACATATGATAATTCACCCTTTATTGATCTGGATTAATTTAGAAGTTGCATTGAGAATCCTGGTTAACGTGATTTAAATCAATTTTTAAATATTTTCGCTACGCAAATATTAACTCGATCGCCACTTGCCGCGGTTTGCCCACGCCTGAAGGCCAGCAATTACCTCCGCTTTACAAAGATATGCTTTTCCATACAAGACCTGATGCTGCCACCCGAGGCTTAACCAGGGTACAATTGCCCGCTAATTAACACCTGCATAAAACTCAAGGAGAGTGCATGTCTATCACGGCGCAGTCCGTATACCGTGACACCGGAAATTTCTTCCGTAATCAATTTATGACCATTCTGTTGGTATCGTTGCTATGTGCGTTTATCACAGTGGTGTTAGGGCATGTTTTCTCACCCAGTGATGCACAGCTTGCGCAGCTCAATGACGGCGTGCCCGTTAGCGGCAGTAGTGGGTTGTTCGACCTGGTTCAGAATATGTCACCGGAACAGCAACAAATTTTGCTGCAGGCTTCAGCGGCGTCCACTTTTTCAGGATTAATCGGTAACGCCATTCTCGCCGGAGGCGTAATATTAATTATCCAGCTGGTGTCTGCGGGTCAGAGAGTCAGTGCGCTGCGAGCTATTGGTGCCAGTGCACCGATATTGCCAAAGTTATTTATTCTGATTTTTCTGACTACCCTTTTAGTACAGATTGGCATCATGCTAGTGGTCGTTCCGGGAATTATCATGGCCATTTTACTGGCCCTGGCACCGGTGATGCTGGTACAGGACAAAATGGGCATTTTTGCCTCGATGCGTAGCAGTATGCGGCTGACTTGGGCGAATATGCGTCTGGTGGCACCCGCAGTACTGAGCTGGTTGCTGGCAAAAACACTGTTGCTGCTTTTTGCCTCTTCTTTTGCCGCATTAACCCCGGAAATTGGTGCCGTACTGGCGAACACCTTGAGCAACCTGATTTCAGCCGTATTGCTCATCTATCTGTTCCGTCTGTATATGTTGATTCGCCAATAACCTTAAGCATTTGATTACGGAATCGTAAAATGAAGCAGTTTCTTGATTTTTTACCGCTGGTTGTCTTTTTCGCGTTTTACAAGATTTATGACATCTATGCGGCTACTGCGGCGCTGATCGTCGCCACGGCGATTGTGCTTATCTATAGCTGGGTTCGCTTTCGTAAGGTTGAGAAGATGGCCCTGATCACTTTTGTTCTGGTGGTCGTCTTCGGTGGCTTGACGCTGTTCTTCCACAATGATGAGTTTATTAAATGGAAGGTTACAGTCATTTATGCTCTGTTTGCGGGAGCCCTGTTAGTCAGCCAATGGGTGATGAAAAAGCCGCTAATTCAGCGGATGCTGGGTAAAGAACTCACGCTGCCGCAACCGGTATGGTCGAAGCTGAATCTGGCCTGGGCTGTTTTCTTTATCCTTTGCGGTCTGGCAAACATCTACATCGCATTCTGGCTGCCGCAAAATATTTGGGTCAACTTTAAAGTCTTTGGACTGACCGCCCTTACCTTAATCTTCACATTGTTAAGCGGTATCTATATCTACCGCCACATGCCGCAGGAAGATAAATCCTAACCAGACTGCCAGTCCTTCGGGGCTGGCGCTGTATCTCCTCTGTTCTCCTCAGGAAAATCATAGTAGCATCGCGCCTGTGATTTTCCTTTTAAGTCGGTTTTACCATGTCTACAACACATAACGTCCCTCAGGGCGATCTTGTTTTACGTACTTTAGCCATGCCCGCCGATACCAATGCCAATGGTGACATCTTTGGTGGTTGGTTAATGTCACAAATGGATATTGGCGGCGCTATTCTGGCGAAAGAAATTGCCCACGGTCGCGTAGTGACCGTGCGGGTTGAAGGAATGACTTTCTTACGGCCGGTTGCGGTCGGCGATGTGGTGTGCTGCTATGCACGCTGTGTCCAGAAAGGGACGACATCGGTCAGCATTAATATTGAAGTGTGGGTGAAAAAAGTAGCGTCTGAACCAATCGGGCAACGCTATAAAGCGACAGAAGCATTATTTAAGTATGTCGCGGTTGATCCTGAAGGAAAACCTCGCGCCTTACCTGTTGAGTAATAGTCAAAAGCCTCCGGTCGGAGCTTTTGACTTTCTGCTTACTGAATTTCGGTGGTGCCGTTAATTTTAAACAGGATATTCACCACAATCCCACTGCCTGGCTTACCCGGCTCATAACGCCATCTGCGCATCGCATTTTTCACCTCACGCTCAAACATGTTCGCAGGCTTGGCTGAGAGGATTTGTACGTTATCCACGCGACCATCCGGCGTGACGTCAAATTTAACTTTAACCTGCCCTTCAATGCGCAATGCCTGTGCTCGTGCCGGATACTGCGGCTGATTACGGCTTAATGCGCGTGGTCCTGAAG
Source organism: Shigella sp. FC1567 (assembly GCF_001743015.1). Taxonomy (NCBI): domain Bacteria; kingdom Pseudomonadati; phylum Pseudomonadota; class Gammaproteobacteria; order Enterobacterales; family Enterobacteriaceae; genus Shigella; species Shigella sp. FC1567. The sequence goes on along the minus strand of NZ_MIIV01000504.1, from coordinate 11,279 downwards.
CCACACTGGTAACCGGCTTGCTGGTTGCAGCCGTTGCTGTACTTGATGTCAGGCGTGCCAGTGCCGTATTTTCAAACGGTGATGCCGGACGCGACTCTACGGGTTTGACATCGCGTTTTGGCTGCTCCTGTACCTTTTTCACCGGCTTCGGTTTTGGCTTAGGTTTCGGCTTCGGCTTTTCAATGACCACCGGTGCTTCTTTTGGCGGTTCGGGGATCGGCTCAGGTTCCGGTTCTGGCTCTACCACCGGCTCCGGTGGCGGCTGAACGGCTTGTGGCGGTTCGAGATCAGCAGGCGCAACCATCGTGACAGAAATTGGCTGCGCAGGCGCAGGTAGTTCAATAACCTGATGTACCGAGGTATAGAGCAGACCCGCCACAACAGCACCATGAATGCAGACCGAAAGTAACGTCGGCCAGGGGAAGCGGCGAGGTAAATCAAGGGTCATTGAAGTCATAATCATTTCAGTAGAAAAACCAAGCCTCGATTTTAAATGCAAATAGCAATCATATTCAATAAGGCAAGACGATCAGGATCAGTGAAAATGTCATTTTTGCCGTAATTAACCTTACTTTATGCATGGTCTTAACAAAGACATCATCTTTCCGTTGCAGATCTTCGCCCTTTCAAATAACGTACTTTACAACTTTCCCGAACAAGGAGTTGTGCCCGTGTTGTATGTTATTTACGCTCAAGACAAAGCTGATAGCCTCGAAAAACGCCTTTCCGTTCGTCCGGCACATTTAGCACGTTTACAGTTACTGCATGATGAAGGTCGTTTGTTGACAGCTGGTCCAATGCCAGCGGTAGACAGTAACGATCCAGGGGCTGCGGGATTTACTGGCTCAACCGTTATTGCTGAATTTGAATCGCTGGAAGCAGCTCAGGCCTGGGCCGATGCTGACCCGTACGTAGCGGCAGGAGTCTATGAACACGTTTCAGTGAAACCATTTAAGAAAGTGTTCTGAATAGAGATTCAATATTTAAGGGCACGGTTTTTGCAACCGTGTTCTTGTTTGGCCTTTCCTTATAGCCGGTCAGTGCATTCACCACCACAAGCAGATAATAACTTTATCTGTATTTCTTTATATGATGTGAGCATATTCAGGAAAAATGACCTTTCCTGAGGTACAGTTGCTCGCTCAAAACCTTTGATTACTGCGGATAAAGTCATCTACTATTGTTTAACACATTCACGCGCTGCATGTATGTTCAGAAAATGTGCACGCTAAGATAATTAAACAAAATTGTGGTTACAGAGGTATCAGTGAGTCACTGGGCTACATTCAAACAAACAGCAACAAATTTATGGGTGACCCTACGGCACGACATTCTCGCGCTGGCCGTCTTTTTAAATGGATTGCTTATTTTTAAAACAATCTATGGTATGTCGGTCAATTTGCTAGATATTTTCCATATCAAAGCATTTTCAGAGTTGGATCTCTCCTTGCTGGCAAACGCCCCACTATTTATGCTCGGCGTCTTTCTTGTCCTGAACTCCATTGGCTTACTGTTCCGGGCAAAGCTCGCATGGGCAATCAGTATCATTTTGTTGTTGATAGCGCTAATTTATACCCTGCATTTTTATCCCTGGTTGAAATTTAGTATTGGATTTTGCATTTTTACGCTGGTGTTTTTGCTGATACTGCGCAAAGACTTCTCCCACAGTAGCGCCGCAGCCGGGACAATTTTTGCATTTATTAGTTTCACGACATTACTGTTTTACTCAACCTACGGTGCGCTTTATTTAAGCGAAGGTTTTAATCCGCGAATAGAAAGTTTGATGACCGCGTTCTATTTTTCGATAGAAACCATGTCAACCGTCGGCTATGGCGATATTGTCCCTGTTTCTGAATCAGCACGATTGTTCACTATTTCGGTCATTATTTCCGGTATTACCGTTTTTGCCACATCTATGACCTCAATTTTTGGTCCGCTTATCCGCGGGGGATTCAACAAACTTGTAAAAGGAAACAATCATACAATGCATCGTAAAGATCATTTTATTGTTTGCGGACATTCGATTCTCGCCATCAATACGATTCTGCAACTGAATCAACGCGGACAAAACGTAACGGTTATCAGCAACTTGCCTGAAGATGATATCAAGCAACTTGAGCAACGCTTAGGCGATAACGCTGATGTTATCCCCGGTGACAGTAATGACAGTTCAGTATTAAAGAAAGCGGGAATCGATCGTTGCCTGGCCATTCTGGCGCTGAGTGATAACGATGCAGATAACGCGTTTGTTGTACTCTCGGCAAAAGATATGAGCAGTGATGTCAAAACAGTTCTCGCCGTCAGTGATAGCAAAAACCTGAATAAGATTAAGATGGTACATCCGGATATCATTCTCTCACCGCAACTGTTTGGCAGCGAAATTCTGGCGCGAGTTTTAAATGGTGAAGAGATTAATAATGATATGCTCGTTTCAATGTTGTTGAACTCCGGTCATGGCATTTTCAGCGATAACGATGAACAAGAAACGAAAGCTGACAGTAAAGAATCGGCGCAAAAATAGAGTTTAAAGATGGAGGAGTAAACTTATTGGGCACCGCAATGGTGCCCAGTACATTTAGATATTGTAGATCGCAAACAATAACGAGTTACGCTGTTTGTTTAGAATGCACTTCCTGATGCTGTGGATACGCATATTTCGGCGCGATTGCCCCTCAAGCCAACGCGATTTACGTCGGCTAGCCTGACGCTGCATGCGCCAGCGCCCCACTTCCGTTCTACTCCGCTTCATGTTAACTACTCTATGCAATAACAGAATGGTCATTATACCCCCGCCCCCGACGCTGACCAGTGCTTTTCCCGCGTTTTTATTTGCCAGATGAATCCATATGCGTAAACTCATAACAATGCGCTTTCAAAAGGATTTCTAATCTATGACAACCGTTTATACGTTGGTGAGTTGGTTGGCCATTCTGGGATACTGGTTGCTCATTGCAGGCGTAACTTTACGCATTCTAATGAAACGACGCGCAGTTCCCTCCGCGATGGCCTGGCTGTTGATTATTTACATTCTGCCGTTAGTCGGAATTATTGCCTATCTTGCCGTTGGCGAGCTCCATTTAGGCAAACGCCGCGCTGAGCGCGCCAGAGCGATGTGGCCTTCCACCGCAAAATGGCTTAACGACCTTAAAGCCTGTAAGCATATCTTCGCCGAAGAAAATAGCAGTGTCGCTGCGCCATTATTCAAGCTTTGCGAGCGTCGTCAGGGGATCGCTGGGGTCAAAGGGAATCAGCTACAACTGATGACCGAGTCAGATGATGTGATGCAGGCGTTAATCCGCGACATCCAGCTCGCGCGCCATAATATTGAGATTGTGTTTTATATCTGGCAGCCCGGCGGCATGGCGGACCAGGTGGCTGAATCATTAATGGCCGCTGCGCGACGCGGCATTCATTGCCGATTGATGCTCGACTCCGCCGGGAGTGTGGCTTTTTTCCGCAGCCCGTGGCCCGAGCTAATGCGTAATGCCGGTATTGAAGTGGTCGAAGCCTTAAAGGTCAATCTGATGCGTGTGTTTTTACGCCGTATGGACCTGCGCCAACATCGCAAGATGATCATGATCGATAATTACATCGCGTACACCGGCAGCATGAATATGGTCGATCCTCGCTACTTCAAACAAGATGCGGGCGTAGGGCAATGGATTGATCTGATGGCGCGTATGGAAGGCCCCATCGCCACCGCGATGGGGATTATTTATTCCTGCGACTGGGAGATTGAAACCGGAAAACGTATTCTGCCGCCACCACCAGATGTCAATATTATGCCGTTTGAACAGGCCAGCGGTCACACCATTCACACAATTGCTTCTGGCCCCGGCTTTCCGGAAGATCTCATTCACCAGGCATTATTGACTGCGGCTTATTCGGCGCGTGAATATTTGATCATGACCACGCCCTACTTTGTGCCAAGCGATGATTTACTTCATGCGATTTGCACGGCGGCACAGCGCGGGGTGGATGTCAGTATTATCCTTCCGCGAAAAAATGACTCGATGCTGGTCGGCTGGGCCAGTCGCGCATTCTTTACGGAACTTCTTGCTGCTGGGGTTAAAATTTATCAGTTTGAAGGCGGGTTACTGCATACCAAGAGCGTGCTGGTCGATGGCGAACTAAGTCTGGTTGGCACCGTTAACCTTGATATGCGTAGTCTGTGGCTGAATTTCGAGATTACCCTGGCAATCGACGATAAAGGTTTTGGTGCAGACCTTGCCGCCGTTCAGGACGATTATATTTCGCGTTCACGTCTGCTCGATGCCCGTTTATGGCTAAAACGTCCATTATGGCAACGTGTCGCCGAGCGACTGTTTTACTTCTTCAGCCCGTTGCTGTAAAACGTCTCCAACAGAGGTTAAACAGGTAGTGACTATGGATATGGATCTAAACAATCGCCTGACTGAAGATGAAACGCTTGAGCAGGCCTACGATATTTTTCTCGAACTGGCTGCCGACAATCTCGACCCAGCTGATGTTCTGCTGTTCAATCTTCAGTTTGAAGAGCGCGGCGGCGCGGAGTTATTCGATCCGGTGGAAGACTGGCAGGAACATGTTGATTTCGATTTGAACCCGGACTTTTTTGCCGAAGTGGTGATTGGTCTGGCGGACAGTGAGGATGGTGAAATCAACGATGTTTTCGCCCGCATTCTGTTATGCCGCGAAAAAGATCACAAACTTTGCCATATCATCTGGCGGGAATAAATAATCGCTTTCGGCGTGAAAAAGGGCTGACAACTGTCAGCCCTTATTGTGTTTAAAGCGGATCGACTTTCAGGCAAGAAACGGCGTGTCTGAAACTCCCTTCCAGCACAGGACGTGTTTTGGCGCACTCCGGACCGGCAATCGGGCAACGGGTACGGAAAACACAACCGGAAGGCGGGTTGATCGGCGACGGTAATTCCCCTTCCAGTAACTGGATGGTTTTGTTCTTCTCCAGATCCGGATCAGGTATGGGGACTGCCGACATCAATGCCCTGGTGTAAGGATGTAGTGGATTGTGGTAGACCTCATCATAGGTCCCCAGTTCTACCGCATGGCCGAGATACATCACCAACACACGATCGGAAATGTGTTTTACCACGGCCAGGTCATGAGCAATAAAAATTAATGACAATCCCATCTCACGTTGCAGCTGCTGGAGCAGGTTGACCACCTGCGCCTGAATTGACACGTCCAGCGCCGACACCGGCTCATCACAGATAATCAGCTTCGGTTCAAGAATAAGAGCACGAGCAATCCCGATACGCTGGCACTGCCCACCGGAGAACTCATGCGGATAGCGGTTAATCAGGTTAGGCAATAACCCGACTTTCAGCATCATCGCCTTCACGCGCTCGCGAACTTCCTGACGTGACATTTTCGGATGATAAGTACGCAGTGGTTCAGCGATGATCTCGCCGATGGTCATGCGCGGGTTTAGCGATGCCAACGGATCCTGGAAAATCATCTGAATATCACTGCGAACGGCACGCCATTCATCGGGCTTAATGCCCAGCAACTCTTTACCTAACCAGGCAACATGACCGTCGGTCGCTTTAACCAGGCCAATGATGGCGCGAGCAAAGGTGGACTTACCGCATCCCGATTCCCCTACCACACCTAATGTTTCCCCTTCATACAGGCGAAGCGTGACACCATCGACGGCTTTGAGCGTTTTCGGCGGTTGCCAGAACCACTGTTTGCCATCTTTGATTTCAAAGTGCACTTTCAGATCGGCGATTTCAAGGAGGACTTTTCTTCCTTCGGTTACAGCATTCATAACAGTTCCTCCACCGGTTTAAAGCAAGCACACAGACGGCCAAGCGTAAACTCTTCCAGCGGCGGTGCGCTACTACAAATTTCCATCGCATGCGGACAACGTGGCTGGAACGGGCAACCTTTCGGTAATCGCAGCAGGTTTGGCGGATTACCCGGGATGGTCAACATTGTTTCACCTTCCGCATCGAGACGCGGCACCGCGTTGAGCAAACCGATAGAATAAGGATGAACGGGTTGATAAAAGACATCGCGCGCGTTGCCATATTCCATCGTGCGCCCGGCGTACATTACCAGCACTTTGTCACAGATCCCCGCCACCACGCCAAGATCGTGGGTAATCATAATGATGGCGGTATTAAATTCCCGTTTCAGTTCATTTAATAGCGTCATGATCTGCGCCTGTACGGTGACGTCCAGCGCTGTAGTGGGTTCATCCGCAATCAGCAGCTTAGGTCGACATAGCAATGCCATCGCAATCATAACTCGCTGACGCATGCCGCCAGAAAACTCGTGCGGGTACATTTTCATGCGTTTACGTGCTTCCGGCATTTTTACCGCATCGAGCATCCGCACCGACTCTTCAAACGCCTCAGCTTTGCTCATGTTCTTATGCAGCATCAGCACTTCCATCAACTGCTCACCGACGCGCATATAGGGATTCAACGAAGTCATTGGGTCCTGAAAAATCATTGAGATTTGTTCAGCGCGCAGTTTATTGAGTTCATGCTCTGGCAAATTGAGGATTTCACGCCCATTGAAGGTTGCCGATCCGCCAATACGTCCGTTGGCAGCCAACAGGCCCATCAACGCAAATGCAGTTTGCGATTTACCCGAACCAGACTCACCTACAATACCCAGCGTTTCTCCGGCACGTAGGGAAAAATTCAAATCATTGACCGCCGTGACGTCGCCGTCCGGGGTACTAAAGGTGACACGCAAATCTTTCACGTTCAGCAGTGCGTCAGCCTGTTGTTGTGCGAGCGGCACAGTTGCAGTTTCAATTACGCTCATGGCTGCACTCCTTAACGATCTTTCGGGTCGAGGGCATCACGCAAGCCATCGCCGATAAAGTTGAAACAAAACAGCGTCACCACGAGGAATCCCGCTGGGAACAACAATAACCATGGAGAGACTTCCATCGAGTTCGCGCCATCACTCAGCAATGCACCCCAGCTGCTTAACGGCTCTTGCGTACCCAACCCCAGGAAGCTAAGGAAAGATTCAAAGAGGATCATGCTGGGCACCAGAAGTGATGCGTAGACCACCACCACACCGAGTACATTCGGCACAATGTGGCGAATAACAATGCCCGATGTCGATACACCGCCAACTTGTGCCGCCTCAATAAACTCTTTGCGCTTCAGACTCAGGGTTTGCCCACGCACAATACGAGCCATATCCAGCCAGGAAACCATGCCTATCGCCACGAAAATCAGCAGGATGTTTTGACCGAAAAAGGTCACCAGCAAAATGACGAAGAACATGAATGGGAAGGAGTTGAGGATTTCCAGCAGACGCATCATTACCGAATCCACTTTACCGCCCAGATAACCGGAAAGCGAACCATAAAGTGTCCCGACGACCACAGCCACCAGTGCCGCAGCAACACCGACCATGAGTGAGATACGCCCACCAATCGCAACGCGCACAAGCAGGTCGCGACCGGATGAGTCAGTACCAAAGTAGTGACCGGACTCCATATCCGGGGCGCTGGACATCATCGCCCAGTCAGTATCGTCATAGGCAAACTGGGAAAGCATCGGTGCCAGGATTACAAATAACGCGATCAGCACCAGCACCATCAGACTGGCAACCGCCGCACGGTTATGAATAAAACGTCGACGTGCGTCCTGCCACAAGCTGCGCCCTTCGACCTCCAGCTTTTCACTGAAATTTTCCAGCGTCTCGCTGTTTTTCTTACTTAACATCATCGCGAGCTCCAGTATCAGTAACGGATTTTCGGGTCGATAACCGCATATAGCACATCGACAATGGCATTAAACAAAATGGTTAAAGCACCAACCAGGATGGTCAGGCTTAACACTAAGGAATAGTCACGGTTCAATGCGCCATTAACGAACAGTTGTCCAATCCCCGGCAAACCATAAATGGTTTCGATAACCATAGAACCGGTAATAATGCCGACAAATGCGGGGCCCATATAAGAGAGCACGGGTAACAGAGCAGGTTTTAATGCGTGACGTAAAATGATCCGCCGCATAGGTAACCCTTTCGCCCGGGCAGTACGAATAAAATTGGAGTGTAATACTTCAATCATAGAGCCACGGGTAATACGCGCAATACTGGCGATATAAGCGAGTGACAACGCCACCATCGGCAATATCATGAATTTAAGCGCCCCACCATTCCAGCCACCGCCCGGCAGCCAATGCAAAATGATCGCAAATATCATGACTAATAATGGTGCAACCACAAAACTGGGGATAACAACCCCGGTCATTGCCAGCCCCATCACGGTATAGTCCCATTTGGTGTTTTGTTTTAATGCGGCAATAACGCCAGCACTAACACCCAGTATTACCGCAAGGAAAAATGCTGCGGCTCCCAGTTTGGCAGAAACGGGAAAACTGGATGCAACCAAGTCATTGACCGAATAATCTTTATATTTAAACGATGGACCGAAATCACCGTGCGCCAGTTGTTTCAGGTAGCTGAAATACTGTGTCATGATCGGATCATTAAGATGATATTTCGCTTCGATATTGGCCATCACTTCTGGCGGTAAAGTACGTTCGCCGGTAAAAGGGCTTCCCGGCGCGAGGCGCATCATAAAGAACGAAATAGTAATAAGAATAAATAGCGTCGGAATCGCTTCCAGACAGCGACGTAGAATAAATTTTAACATTGCCCTACCTTCTGGCCTGTGCCTTCTGTAATGCGATAAAAATCAGACACCGTGGAGCAGGACACTCCTGCCCCACGTATTGCCATTAGTGCTTCACAATGTACATATTCCGGGTATAGGTATTATCCAGCGGATCTTTGCCGGTATAGCCACCAACCCACGGTTTCACCAGACGCGCATTCACGTAGTAATAAACAGGAACAATGGCCGAATCCTTATCCAGCTGTTGTTCTGCTTTAGTGTACAGAGCTGTGCGCTGCGCCTCGTCAGTCACTTTCAGCGTTTCCGCCATAATGCTGTCAAAGGCCGGGCTCTTATAATGCGCGGTATTCATCGAGCTGTTCGAAAGCATGGTGTTCAGGAAGGAAGTTGGTTCGTTGTAGTCAGCACACCAGCCTGCACGGGCCACATCAAAAGTACCCTGGTGACGGGTGTCGAGGAACGTTTTCCACTCCTGGTTAACCAGTTTGACGTTTACACCAATGTTTTTCTTCCACAATGAAGAGGCAGCAATCGCCAGCTTTTTATGCAGATCGGAGGTGTTATACAACAGGTTGATTGTCAACGGTTTGTCTGCGGTATAACCCGCTTCAGCCAGCAGTTTTTTCGCTTCTTCGTTACGTTTTTCCTGGCTCCAGCCAAACCATTCCGGCTGAGTCAATTTTGCGCCATCAGTATACGGTGGAGTGTAACCATAGGCGGGCATGTCGCCCTGCGCTTTCACTTTATTAACAATGATATCGCGGTCCATACCTAGTTTCAGTGCGGTACGCACACGCACATCGTTGAATGGCGGTTTCTGGTTGTTAATTTCGTAATAGTAAGTGCACAGGTATGGATCAACGTGAACTTCGTCCGGGATCTCTTTTTTCAGCTTCTGGAACAATTCGATCGGCATGTTGTTATAAGTCATGTCGATTTCACCACTACGGTAGCGGTTGACATCGGTAACTTCAGAAGCAATAGGCAAATAGGTTACCTGGTTAATAACGGTTTTCGCGTTGTTCCAGTAGGTCGGGCTGCGTTCAAGAACGATTCGTTCGTTTACGACCCAATCTTTTAAGGTATAGGCACCGTTGGTGACGATATTACCAGGCTGGGTCCATTTTTCGCCGAATTTCTCGATAGCGGCTTTTGGCACCGGTGAAGTTGATGGGTGAACAAGTAATTTATAGAAGTACGGAACGGGTTCACTTAAGGTGACTTCTAATGTGTGATCATCAATAGCTTTCACACCGAGATCGGTAATCGGTTTTTTCCCTTCAAGAATTTCATCAATACCGGCGATATGCCCATATTGCAGATAACTGGCATACGGAGAAGCAGTGTTCGGATCAACAGAACGTTGCCAGCTATACACAAAGTCTTGTGCTGTGACTGGCGTACCATCAGACCATTTCGCATCTTTACGCAAATGGAAGGTCCAGACTTTCGCGTCTTTATTATCCCAGGATTCAGCGACGCCAGGTGCCGGATGACCGTCAAGATCGCTGACCAGTAAGCCTTCAAACAGGTCTCGGCTGATATTAGACTCCGGAACACCTTCAATTTTGTGCGGATCTAATGACTGAACTTCTGAACCATTGTTACGTACCAGCGTTTGTTTTTCCGCCAGTGTGACGCCTGCGGGTACATCAGCTGCCAGCGCGACATTCCCTGCCATTAGCGCAGCCAGAACGCCAGCTGCTACTAAACTTCTCTTGGTGATGTTGGTCATTGTTTTTTGGACTCCCTCATTATAATTACTGGTATTAACCAGCATGTGTAATCCCGGATTGGGACCCTGCACAGGCTCGGAGACTTTCTGCTGTCAGGTTACTTTATCGTTACGGATTGCTATCACCGACTTTATTTATTCTGGTGATTCAGACGATCACCTTATGTCGATTCGTACTGTGTCTCCCCTGTCGAGACACATTATTCTTTCGCGACGCTCTTTAATTGTTAATTATTCTCATTACCAATAAAGAATCGTCTGGCGGTTGCCCGGAAAGTACTAAATGCGGTTCTTACTCGCCAATACATTTTGCAAAATTGTTAAGCAATTCTCTTTTATTGACCGTATCAGAATCTATAGCTTGCATCCATGCCTTAACAAACATCTTTCAATTCAATCAAATAGAGATTGGCTAAGCATGTCTATCTTTTCTGATTACAGTTTCAGTATTGAAATGCACAATAATTTAACAATTGATTATTATTTAGCACTTTCCTCTACCAAAGGCAGTGGAATTACTAATATCATTTCAATTATTCTTCAGCAAGCCCAGGATTATGATGTGGCGAAAATAACATGATGGTGAGGAGAAGCAGTTAAGAAAATCCTTATAACTAACTGTAATTTGAGAAGAATATTTTTACCTATTCCTTTTGCTTTTGATAACTGCGCGGGGGTAATGACTCCAACTTACTGATAGTGTTTTATGTTCAGATAATGCCCGATGACCTTGTCATGCAGCTCCACCGATTTTGAGAACAACAGTGACTTCCGTCCCAGCCTTGCCAGATGTTGTCTCAGATTCAGATTATGTCGCTCAATGCGCTGAGTGTAACGCTTGCTGATAACGTGCAGCTTTCCCTTCAGGCGTGATTCATACAGCGGCCAGCCATCCGTCATCCATACCACGACCTCAAAGGCCGA